>JANNKF010000353.1:0-17637 GCA_031396165.1 Bacteroidales bacterium
CTTGGGAGTTTTTGCAAATTCTTCAGGATGTAACTTGAACTTACTTACTGCCATAAACTCCGGAAGTCTTTCATTTACCTCTTTTCTTATCTGTTCAAAGATCGCCGGCAACTGATCTTCAGAAATATTATCCCTCTTCATCATTTCAGAATCCGGGAAAATAAGTCCCACGAGTTTATTGTCAACGGGTATAACAAGCGACTCGGTAATATAGTTTTTATTATTTATTACTGCTTCAATCTCCTCTGGATAGATGTTTTTACCGGATGGTCCGAGAATCATTGTTTTGCTTCTCCCTTTAATGAAAATATTTCCTTCATTATCGATAATTCCCAGATCGCCGGTATGCATCCAGCCCTTTTCATCAATCATCTCCGAAGTAGCCTTTTCATTCTTATAATAACCGGTCATTACATTTTCACCCCTGAGTATTATTTCACCCACAATATTCTCCGGATCGGGAGAATCAATAGTAACTTCAAGAGTATCAACAGCTCTGCCCGATGCCCCAAGCTTTGTTGTGTTCCAGGAGGCATAGCTTATGAGAGGGCCGCATTCAGTCATTCCGTACCCAACTGTAAACCTGAATCCTATCTTTTTGAAGAATTTTTCGGCGTCAGCATTAAATGCAGCACCTCCAATCACAATTTCCTTAAATTTCCCGCCGAATGTCTCAACCAGTTTATCCCTTATCTTATTATGTAATATTATATTAATTCCGGGAATGGCAAGAAGGATTTTCATGTGTGGCTTGCTAATAACAGGCAGAAGTTGCTTCTTGAAGATTTTTTCAATTACCAGGGGAACAGAGAGTACAAGCCTTGGCCTGATTTCTTTGAATGCCTGGATAAGAATCTGTGGAGAAGGCGTTTTGGTAAGAATTGTTATATGGCAACCGAAGGTGAATGGGAAAAGGAATTCAAATGCACAGCCGTAGGTATGCGCAAGAGGCAGAAATGATACAACCGGGTCGCCTGATTCAAGTGGCATATTTTTCTGTCCGTACCTGACATTGGCTGCCAGGCTGTTATGTGTAATCATTACACCCTTTGAAAAGCCCGTGGTACCTGAGGTATAGCTGATCACTGCAAGTTGATCGTTTGATATTCCGGAGAATTTAATATGTTCTTTTTTCAGTTCGGGATAAGCTTTCAAATAATTTTCGTCGAGTGCTGAGAATGTCTCTTTTGTGGATATATTTCCTGATGAAATAAGCCTGAAATCATCAAGAGAGATTACTCCTGCTATTTCTGGAGTTTTTTCAATGTTGAGTGTTTCAAATATTTTATCATCGACAAAAAGAAACCTTGAGTCAGAGTGATTTATTATATGAGTAAGGTCATCGGGTTTGAAATCGGGAAGAACAGGAACGATTACCGCTCCATAAGTTACAGTGGCAAGATAGGTAATACACCAGTTTGCAGAATTACGTCCTACCAGGGCAACTTTGTCCCCCTCCTTTATTCCTGAACCAGTAAATAGGATATGAAGCTTTAATATTTTTTCAGCAATAGCTTTATATGAATATCCCCTTTCCCTGTAATTTGACAATGCTTCGATGTCCCAGTTTTTAACGATACTCTCTTCAATATAACCGATTAAGCGTTCCTGAATCATTTTTTTGAATTTTTGATTAGCTAAATGAAAAACATCAGAAGTATTGCTATTACTGATAAAAAATTAACAATGGTAAAGAAATAATTATAACCCTCCCTCTTTTTACTGAACTGCCCGAGTTTCCGGGCAAGAATGCCAATTGTCGGAACAAAAAGCACTACCAGGAAAGCAAAAAACTCTATCCCGAAAAATACTTCTTCAAGGCCTCCTTTAACAAGTGCCGAAAGATAAATAATTACGAGTAGTATAAACAGATAAGCCAGGTAGCTTATCTTCAGAAGTAGAGTTGACACAAGTCTTCTTTTATGAAGCTGGTGAGGTTTAAGATAGGCATAGGCCAGGGCAAATACAATTATAATAAAAACCACTCCAAGAATATGATTAAGGATCTCACCGAAGTTGGCCATATCTGAATGTATATAAAGTATATTTATGATTCCTTTGTCGACCACACAAGCGAACTTGCACCCAGTACTGCAGCGTTCTGCGTACTTAATTCAGATGCAAGAAGTTTAACCTTGCCTTTATAGATACTCAGCAAATTCTCCTCCATATACTCTTTTGCAGGTTCAAAGATCAGATCCTTTGCGAGTGCGAGTCCTCCGAAAAGAAATATCGCTTCAGGATTGGTGTGTGCTACAACATCGGCCAGCTTAAATCCAAGCATCCTGCCTGTATGGGTAAAAGCCCTTTTGGCAATATAATCACCTCTTTTGGCAGCTTCGTGTATCTTTTCTGCATCGAGCTCATCGAAGCTGATCTTTCTCAATTCGCTTGGTTTCATACTGTCAGCCATGATCTTAAGAAGCGACCTTTTCAATCCTGTTGCAGATACATATGTTTCCAGGCAACCTTTTCTACCGCATCCGCAGTCGCGGTTCGAATCGCCCGGACGAATTGCGGTGTGGCCTATCTCCCCTGCGAAACCATCGTGTCCATATACAAGTTTCCCATCAATAACAAACCCGCTGCCAAGTCCGGTACCCAATGTTATAACCACAAAGTTTTTCATATTCTTTGCACCGCCATAGATCATCTCGCCTACTGCGGCCGCATTGGCGTCGTTAGTTACAATAACCGGTAACGTTGTATACTTTTTGAAGAGCTCAGCAAGAGGCACAATCCCTTTCCATGGTAACCCGGCAGCATGTTCAATTGTTCCCTTATTTATGTTCCCCATGGGGGCACCTATACCAAAACCTACAAGATCACAACCATCCCCGATTTTATGACAGGTTATCATTATCTTCTCATAAAGGGCTGCTACAAAAACCTCTATTTCTTCATAGTGGCTGGTTTTTATCCGATCCTCCCCAAGAATATTCCCCTCTCTGTCAACGAACCCGAATACTGTATTGGTCCCGCCAATATCAATCCCTACTGCAACCTCTTTTTTTGCCATTTTTTAGAAATAATGATAGTTTATAAGTGTAAATATAGCACTTAAGGATTAAATTCTGAATAAAGTGAATAAAGTGCGTATAATTTTTACCTCATCCCCAGTATCCTTCACAATGTTTTTACCTCATCCCCCGTCCCCTTCTCCTTGAGGAGAAGGGGTGCAATAAGCTGTCTTACTGATAGTTAACCCCTCTCCTCAAGGAGAGGGGAAGGGGTGAGGTTATGAACTAATGATTGAGTGAGGACTACTCCGGAATATATTCGTTTCCAACTTTCCGTGCCCGGGTTGGTTTATCAAGGTTGATCCCAAGGGATATACCTGTGTCAACGAGAATATTCCATCCCGCTGCAAGCTGCAAATATTCAGCATATTCTCCACCATCAGGAATTATGATAGTAGGGAATATGGTTTTCTTTGTCGATACTGCAATAATATTCATACCAACACCCTTAACCAGGCACTCGTTGAATTTTTCCTGTTCGGGAGTAAATGGCTCCATCCAGATCAAAACCTCGCTCTTATCCATAACCTCCTCAATACCGTGAACCGCAAATGTCCCCTCAAGGAATGCCGATTTCTTCCTGGTAATTTCATTTGTCTTGAGTGCCAGTTCTTCAGCAACACCATTATTCCTTCCCGCAAAATAAATTATACTTGCGTTATGGATTATTTTAATAACCTCCGGATCGATTTTCAGGGTAAGTGCTTTTTCTGTTTTATCAGCCAGATCATCAAGACCTTCCATCTTTTCTCCCCCTATCTTACGAAGCAGGGCATCATAGAACAGGCCCTGTTCTACTACAGATTTGGTAGCTGCAACAGCCTTTTCTGTTCCGCAACCAAGAACATGTGTGGCGGAAACGATTTCTTCAAGCTTGGTGCCGTTGTTTGCGGTCATCCCGAATACAGCGGTATGCTTCTTGTTTTTCAGTCCTGATGTCAGACGGATCACCTCTTTTGTCTGACCGGAATTTGAAGCTGCAAACACTGCATAACCAGTAAGATCATACTCTTCTGCCTGTGTGCATCCTTCTGTTATGACCGGAAGAGAGATCCCTTTTTTCATTGATGAGATAATTGCCCGTTTTGCAGGGAAAATCCTGCTGCTTCCTTCACCTGTAAGAAAGAGACCTTTGCTTTTCTTAACCGGATCAGCAAACCTTGCTGCTGCTGCCGGACTAAATGTTCTGATAATTTCCGGCGTTTCCATCATTTCTCTTACGAGAAAATACTTACTGTACTTTTCCTCTTTTAAGTTCATAGCTATGACATTTTATTTATAAGAAATTCTGAAAGATCGTTCTGAACCTGGGGTTCCTTCTGGAAACCACCACCCAGATGCTGCCAGTAAACTTCAGCGTATTCGGCACCAACCATTTTACCATAGTTGCGGTTGCCTTCAAGCACAAAGCCAAAAAAATCATCCATCTTATGCATATGTCTCATAAGATCTATCTGTGAAATATGACAACCCAGCATCTTTTTCTTTGTTTCAATGGCAGACGTTACATCAACATAGAAATGTGGAGGAACTATCTGCGATCCAAGCGGATCGGAGAGTGTAAGTGGTGAAGAGTGGTAAAGAAGAGGTGTGATATCCAGCGATTTTTCCTTAACCGGCACAGTATCAAGAGAAGAAACCATTGCCGCAGTTTCAACTATATTTGCGGTAGTGCGGTGGTCGGAATGATAATCTGAGGGTAGATGGGTGAAAACAATCCCGGCCCTGACCTGCCGCATGAGGGATATAGCCTTAAGTCTCAGCTCTTTCGTGTCGAACAGAAAACCATCAGTGCCTCCAAGCATATAATACTCAGCATCAAGCACCGCAGCGGCTTTTTTAGCTTCTTCAATACGGACCCTGGCTGTCTCCTCCATTGTCATGTTACAACCCCCGAGGTCGCCGGCTGTAAGGGTGGCAATAACTATTCTGTAGCCTTTGTCCTTGAGGAGTTTCAAAACTCCTGCATTCCAGGCTTCAGCATCATCGGGATGTGCATGAAATGACAATGCGACTTTGTTAAATTCTCTGCTCATGGTTTTTGTATTTATGATTTTGCAAATATTTTTTCGAGACGTACAAACTCCGGGAGTGCTCCTGCAAGCGGTTTCATATATTCGATGAATGATTCGGATACCTGATTCCCTTCGGCATTGAAATATTCAAGCGGCATAGGTTTTGCTGAAACAGCTACCTCTTTAAGAGGGACTTTGCCAAACTCAATTTTATATGGATTATTTGAAATCCTCTTAATACTTACCATTATCCCCGACTCGCCTTTTCCTGCAAGTTTAACTGCCTCAACACCACAGTGGTATGCTTCATCGAGATCTATTTCCGATGCCCTGACGAAGTCGCTCATTATCAGCGATTCGGTTATCTGAAATTCCCCGCGGTAACTGAAAGCGTCTGTTATTATGCGGTGAAGACTAAGCGCCACGCTTGCTCCACCCATTGCTCCGAATTCCGTATTATTAAACTTGTCTTTGGTGGTTGCAGAACTTACAGGTGTACCGTCGGCATATTTCAGACCTTCCCCGCATACAACGGATACCCAGCCGTAGTTTTTAATACATGCCTCAACATCATTCAGAAATTTTTCGCGACTGAAATCGAATTCAGGTGCATATATCAGATGGGGAGCATCATCCTCATCCTTTTTTGCAAGGGCAGTTGCTGCAGCCAGCCATCCCGCATCCCTTCCTATTGTCTGATAAATTACAAACCTGTCGACCCGCTGCATGTCGCGGGCAAGCATCCCTGCCTGCATAACATTGAGAATGTTTGATCTGGCTGCCGATGCAAATCCGGGTGTATGGTCTGTACCGAAAAGGTCATTATCAACCGTTTTGGGGATACCGATTCCCACAAGTTCATAATTCACACTTTTGCAGTATGCTTCAACCCGGTGAATTGTGTCCATTGTGTCGTTACCACCAATCAGGAAGAAGTACCTGATATCATATTTCTTAAGAACGCCAAGGATAACAGGAAGATCATGCTCCTGTACCTTGTGACGTGAAGAGCCAAGTGCTGAAGATGGTGTGTGCCTCAGTCCCTCGATTATTTTACGAGGTTGTTTACCAAGGTCATAAATCCATTCCTGCATAAAACCCTCAATACCGCAGTGCATGCCATAAACCTCTTTTATGAAGGAGGAAGCAAGTGCTGTTTCTATTACACCCGC
This sequence comes from Bacteroidales bacterium, assembly GCA_031396165.1. Lineage (GTDB taxonomy): Bacteria > Bacteroidota > Bacteroidia > Bacteroidales > VadinHA17 > LD21. The sequence goes on from JANNKF010000353.1 coordinate 6,208, forward strand.
AAGGCTGGAATTAATTACAGAAGTCGGTCCGCCTGATTGTCCTATTAGTGCATTTCCTTTGATCATATGTTAAGTTTTAATAGTTATTTCAAAATTTACTGTCTCCACCCTTATTCTCACCATGTCTTTTTGCCCCCCAACCCCCCTAAAGGGGGGCTAATTTTTCATATATATATGAATTACAGTGACTTGCATAAACTTACCCCCCTTTAGGGGGGCAGGGGGGCGAATTTTAAGGCGCTGTAAACTCACACAAACTTCAACACCCCGAAATACTCAGGCCGATGGTAATCGGGATTTGGAGAACCAATAGGATTCCATGTAACATAATGTGGCACAGCAAGTTTGTCACCACATTTATAAAAATTTGCCCTGAATTCCTTCCCCTTAAGATCTTTAATATTATGATGAAAAAAGACCTCAAAAGGAACCGCAACTGTAATAGACCATGAAAACTCCCCTTTCCTTTCTTTAACCGGTTTCACGCCGACTGAGGAGAGTCTTCTTATTTTTGAAATTATCTCAGGATCGGCTCTTTTACTATTTGTTCTCTCTGTCCCGCTTCCAAGCAAACATGTACCTATTCCGTTTATTTCCAGGTTATAGTAAATCCCATCTTTCTCCGGTGAAACAAAAAATTCAACACACGAATCTTCAAACACATTCTGGTTAGACTCTGTTTTCTCTGCTTTGAAATACTCTTCACGAACATAGTACTTTAAGAATATTTCCGTTTCGCTATATGCTATTGAGAGTTCAACTGCCGGATTATAATTAAAACCTTCCCAGTTCAAGGTATCGATCTTCAGTCTCTCCGTAATATTGTCCATGGCAGATGAGACCTCCTCAAGAGGGGGCTTTGCAGGATTCAGCCATAATTTTTTGACCTCAGCGAATTTCATAATTTTATATCGTATTACTTCGGAACTTAAAGAACCAAATTTACAATAAAAATATATTCAACCCTAAAACATTGTTGCCGGTTCAGATAAACAATTACTTCACCTCATTCCAGGCAAGCGAAGCAGCTCCCAAAACAGCTGCATTACTTTCTGAAATGCCTGAAGGTAATATCTTTACGGTCCCTTTAAATATTGGCATAACATTCTGATCGAAATAATCCCTTACAGGAGCGAGAAGGATCTCCCCGGCTTTTACTAGTCCACCGAAAAGGAAAACAGCCTCCGGACTTGAGAATACCACTGCATTACTTATTCCAAAAGCAAGCATCTCAGCAGTATGGTCAATTGCTTCAAGAGCTATCGTATCGCCTTTTTCAGCCGCCTCGACAATCAGTTTCGATGTAAGTTGCGATGGAGGAATATCTCTTAATGAACTATCCTCTTTCAGTTCGCTTAAAAGACTTAATACCGTTCTTACCAGTCCCGATGCTGAAGCATATGTTTCGTAGCACCCCTGCTTGCCACAGCCACAGTCCCTGCCGCCGGGAACAACAACCATATGACCCAGCTCACCAGCAAAGCCGGTGTGCCCATAAACAACTTCTCCATTTATTACTATTCCACTGCCAAGACCGGTACCGAGAGTGAGTACAATAAAATTCTTCATGCCTTTTGCACCACCAAAAACCATCTCTCCCATTGCAGCAGCATTTGCATCATTTGTTATAGCAATAGGTACTTTAACTTTCTCTTTCAGGTATTCAACGAAAGGTATCATTCCTTTCCAGGGAAGGTTCGGAGGTAGTTCTATTGTTCCCTTATGGTAATTGGCATTGGGGGCACCTATGCCTATTCCTGAAAGCTTAATATCTTTCTTTCCGCTCATCATTTTATCAATACCCTCTGACAATGCTGATATGAATTTTTTTATATCAGGGTAATCAGTGGTTTTAATCCTGTACTCGGCTAAAACATTCCCTGTTTTATCAACCAGTCCGAAAATGGTATTGGTTCCTCCAATATCTATACCTGCTACAACTTCTTTCATATTCAACTACTTATTAAATATTTATATCTATATTAATTATATATGCTAACTGTCAGGATCATCTTGTTCTGGGTTTTTGCCGTAATTTTTGCTCCTTAAAATTTTTCTGCTTAAGGTCCCACTTCTGAGTTACATCCCACCCTGCTTTTATTTCCACTTCACTGGTATAAAAAGAAACGGGTTCAGGCTGTCTGCCTGTCATAAAATCCCCAGTGGTCCATTCACCGTCACCATTCAGATCATAAATAACGCTTATTCTGTAAATCCCTGGTTCCAAAAGAGGAAATTCAATTATTTCATCTTTTAATATATTTGCTTTTGCCAATAACGATTCCGAATTACTCATTAAGTTTACTATAGCTGGACAAGTGCAATTGCTGATCTCGAGTGTTAATTTATTGTACGAATCAGCATCCCTGACTGTAAAATTAAATCCTATTGAATCAGATTTCTCGTTAAGAATATTACTGAAGGCTGCAGAATCGGCAATCAGGAGATATTTTTTCTTCGGGATAAGTTTTGCATCAAGAACCAGTTTCCCGGGATTCAGACTATCGATATAAAACCTGTATGGCACTTTAATCTTTAAAGAGTCAACACGTTCATAAAACTTTATCAGAGAAGTATCGGGCTGATTGAATGGAGATTCTGTTTTGAAAACAACCCTGGTCCCCGGTTTAATGGCTCCGCCCGTTATATTATTTTCAACTTTTAATGATGGAACAATTGTCTTAGCCCCTCTTGTAGGACGGGGCGTTACGAACCTCATGGGAATTGAATCAACTTTGTAACTTAAAACTCCTGAAGTGTCGGTAAAAGGATACTTTAAAATTGTTGAAATAAGTGCTTGTGAATATAAAGAGCTGTCGGTGATCCAGATTTTTAATGTGTCACCCTTCCTGCTCTCCTGTATAAAATATTTTTCTCTGCCGGCATCCGGAATTGATAACACTACCTTCATCGTATCAGGTGGAAGGGAAAAAATATAGGTCATCAGATTTTTTGTAACTCTTGAAGAACCGGATAAATAGTGCGCAGTTTTTTCAGCAAGAAAAAGAGACATCTGGTACTCACTTTTCAATGGAGCTGCTACTGGTACCGGAGCTTTGGCAGGAGTTGTTGTTTTTGTGGCTGCGGCTAAAGGTTTTCTGGTTGCAGTGTCTTTAACCACCTGAATATAGCTGCCACCGGCAGAAACAATTATTGCAGAATCAAGAAATGCAAATTCTTCCTCTTTACGGTTATAATTCTTACTGTTATCCTCATCTTTAATTCCATAAAGCCGGTACTCACCTTCTTTCACATTGTCAATTCTGAAGTATCCGGAAGGATCTACCCTCGATATATAATCCGGAAGATTTTTTATCACAGCTGAATCAGTCAGATCGCTGTAAAGTATAACCTGAGTTTTTTCAGGCACTTCAAGATTTTCGGCATTAAAAACGTATCCTGTTACAGAGAGTGAATCAATTACCGGACCGGTTGAAAAAACAAATTGATAATTATCAAGAATATTCCCTTCATTCAGATCTTTAATTGCATCGAGAAAATAAAATGTGTAAGTGGTATTCTCCCTAAGTTCATCTTCATATTCGACAATGACACTCTTGCCTTTCATGAAAACCCTGGGCTTCTTTTGCATTGGCGGGGAAACCATAAATTTCTCACTTATGTTATCGAGGGTGACATACTCATCAAACGTGATAACAACACTTTCGCCCGCGAAGTTTTTTGCTTTGTTTTCAGGAATACTTTTAACCACCACCGGTGGAAGTTTGTCGCGTAACCCTCCTGTTGGAGCACTTATCTTTGCACAGGCAGCTATAATAAGGATTATGAGAAGAAGAAATAATCCCCGGAGCCTGTTTTTGTTCATAAAACTCATCCTTTATCTGTGATTTACAAACTTACATCATTTTTTAAAGAAACATTTCGATATTCAATCAAATGACAGTAAATATCTGTCTTCCTTTTTAAAAACATAGCTAATTCGTCCCCTGGATTTTTATACACATCAACAATAATATTTTCTACCTTTGGGGCTTATATAAACAGGTTTGTTATGCATTTACTTATAATTCCATGGGATGTCAATCCAGAAATATTCCGGATTGGTGCATTTGCTGTCAGATGGTACGGATTGTTGTTTGCCTGCTCCTTCCTTTTCGGTTATGTCATAATGAACAGGATTTTTAAAAATGAAAATCTGAGTGAAGCAGTTCTCGATCGTCTTACAATATATATGGCTCTTGGTACAATTCTCGGAGCACGATTAGGCCATTGCCTTTTCTATGAACCTGAATACTATCTCAGTAATCCCTTTGAAATTTTAATGATCTGGCATGGAGGACTTGCAAGCCATGGGGCTGCAGTTGGAATTCTTACTGCCGTGTGGCTTTTTTGCAGAAAAGAGAAGAAAGATTATTTCTGGGTTCTCGACCGTGTTGCTATCGTTGTTGCTCTCTCAGGATTTTTTATAAGAATGGGTAACCTAATGAATTCGGAAATTTATGGAGTTGAAACAACTATGCCATGGGGTTTTGTTTTCCTGAGAAATCATGAAGTCGCTCCAAAACATCCTACCCAGATCTATGAAGGACTGGCATATCTGTTCATTTTTATTCTGCTTTACAGACTCTACTGGAGAAAAAAGGGAGAACACTATCAGGGGATGCTTATAAGTCTTATCTGCATTCTGATTTTTACTGCCCGGTTTTTCATCGAGTTCCTCAAGGAAGATCAGGTAGCATTCGAAGCAGCTATGAAAATTAATATGGGCCAATGGCTGAGCATTCCATTTGTATTATTGGGTCTGGCAGGATTATACTGGAGCCTGAAAAATAAAAAAATTGCCGTAATTAAGAGGAAATAACTACCAGAAAATTTATTCCGACGCTATTATAATCATTTCGGATTGCGGATTATTTTTATTTCTTTACAATGCCGTAGAAAAGTACATCGAGAATTGCATTTAGCCTGCTCTCGATATTCAGCTCTTTCTTTTTCCAGAAAAGCGGTACCTCAAGACCTTTTAGTGTTGTCTGAATTGCCAATGCCGTATACTCGCTGTTTGTTACATTAAATACTTTCTTTCTTGCTCCGTGGTACAGAATGAGCCTGAGCATTGCCAGTTCTTCCCTGTCATATTTTTCCCTGATTCTCTCGATAAATTCAAAATGATCAAGATTTTTATCGAAGATGGCATTATAATAATTTGAGAGTTTTTCGAATGATTTCATTCTGACAAATACATAGATCTTCATTTTTTCAAGGGGGGATTCGACTGATTTTATAGCTGCAGTAAGCTCATTTCTAAGTATATTGGCTTCATTCAAAACAACAGCTTCGAAGATTTCTTCCTTGCTTATGAAGTAATAATAAATGGAACTTTTACCTATTTTCAGAGCTTTTGCTATCTCGTCCATCGTGGTTTTCTTGAAGCCGAAACGACTGAAAATCTGTCCTGAAGTAAGAACTATTTTTTTTCTAAACTCCTCTTTATTAACCATTTGCTGAGTTTTTTTGTTGTTAATGTATATTAAAGACAAAGATAATAAAAATAAAAAAATCTCAAAATGTTCGAATAAACCGGTCGAGAAGTCTAAAGAAGACGGAAGTCCGGAGACCGGAGACCGAAGTCCGGTCTTCTGACTTCCGTCTTCCGTCTTCCGTCTTCTCCTTACATAACAGATTATTATGTGAGTACATACTTCCTTATATATTTTGTATTTTTGAAAATTAAATTTTACCGGGGAAGACTTATTAAAATGTTAGTTGGAAATAGAAATTATCGAACCATTTGGCTCGACGAATCAGATCCGTCTGTAGTAAAGGTTATTGATCAGCAGAAACTTCCGTTCCATTTTGAAATAAAGGAATTGAGGTCGGTGGAAGAAGTATTTTCTGCAATTGAGGATATGACGGTAAGAGGCGCGCCACTTATAGGTGCTGCTGCAGCGTTTGGTATCTATCTTGCCACACTCGAGATAACATCTCAGACAAACATCCGCGAACACCTTTCAAATGCTGCAAGGTACCTCATCTCAAGCCGCCCGACAGCAGTTAATCTTACCTGGGCGGTAAACAGGGTTGTAAAAAAAATCAATGATTCCGGTTCCTCAGACTCAATATCGGATATCGCTCTTTCTGCTGCGATCGATATTTGTGAAACTGAAATTGAGAATTGCAGACAGATTGGAAATTATGGTCTTGAACTAATTGAAAAAATCAGTAACCAGAAGAATGGGGATACTGTGAATATATTAACACATTGCAATGCAGGATGGCTTGCCTGTATAGATCTTGGCACAGCTACCGCACCTATATACCTTGCTAACGAAAAAGGGATAAAAGTTCATGTTTGGGTCGACGAAACCCGTCCAAGAAACCAGGGGGCTAAACTTACAGCTTGGGAACTGGGACAAAATAGTGTACCATATACACTTATTCCTGATAACACTGGCGGGCACCTGATGCAACAAAAAATGGTTGACATTGTTATAGTTGGGAGCGACCGCACAACAAAGACAGGAGATGTTGCAAATAAGATCGGAACCTATCTTAAAGCTCTGGCAGCTAATGATAATAATATTCCGTTTTATGCTGCCCTGCCATCGTCAAGTATTGATTTCACCATAAGTGATGGGATGAAGGAAATAATTGTGGAAGAGCGTAACCCTGATGAAGTGACAAACATTTCAGGTATTTGTGACGGACAAATTAAGTCAGTGAGGATCTGTCCTGAAAATAGTGTTGCCATCAATTATGGATTTGATGTAACACCCTCCCGCCTCATAACAGGGTTAATAACGGAAAAAGGAATTTGTAAAGCCACGGAAGAGGATATAAAGAAGATGTTTTCAGAAAAATTCAATTGATATGGAAGGGTTCGTAAAATTTAATTGTCACTGGAACCAGTCTGGACCGGTAATCTCAGACGAACAATATGAAATAATTAATTACTGGCGCGAAGTACTTTATAATATGGATCTTATAGGTGCTTATGAAAATGGAGTGGCGTTTGGCAATATAAGTATGCGGATCAGGGGAGGGAACCAGTTCATTATTACAGGTTCGGCCACAGGAGAGATGTCAGAACTTGAACCCGGCCACTATGTAAAGGTCAATGCTTTCAATATCGAGGATAATGCCGTGCAATGTGTCGGGCCACTTAAGGCTTCGTCTGAATCTTTAACCCATGCAGCAATCTATTCAGCCGATCCCGATACAAATGCTGTTGTACATGTTCATAGCATAGAGCTCTGGAATGAGCTTATTTATAAAGTTCCAACTACAAATCCGGCAATGGATTACGGAACAATTGGTCTGGCAAAAGATATACTCCGGATCTTTAAGGAGCCTGAAGTTTTTGAGAAGAGGATTATCATTATGGCGGGTGACAGAGCAGGGATCCTAAGCTTTGGAGTCGATATGGATGAGGCAGTAAATGTCCTTATGGAATATCTGAAGAAATAGTTCAAAATAATTTCTTTTTACCTGACTCTTGCATAATTACATTCAAATACCTAATATTGCAATCCGATAAATTAACGGTTCCTTGTTGCTAGTTGCTCGATACAAGTTAAGTGATATCTAACAGCTTAATTGTCAGGCAACCAGAAACAAGCAACCAGAAACAAAGATCTTTTTGGGCCCATAGCTCAGCTGGTTAGTAGCACCTGACTCATAATCAGGGGGTCGCTGGTTCGAGCCCAGCTGGGCCCACAATGAAAATCAGACACTTACAATATCAATTTGTGGGTGTCTTTTTTTTTACGCCAGGTTTACGCCAGGTTTGGGTAATATAATGTTGATATTAGTTTAAATTTCAGCGGAAAATTTGAATACTTTTTATCTGCCGTACATCCGTTTTGCAGATGGTACCATTATAACATTCAGTTCCGGATCCGGCATGTCAGGATCTAGTGGAAAGATAGGTCTCACAACACGTTTATAAGGGATACTTTTAAAATCCTGATCAACACTTCCCCTTGTCTGAGCCATAACCCAATCGGACTGCATATCATACCACTGACTCACGAGATAACCCTGCTTTACCATTATAATATCCATTTTCTTAGGATCAATTCCTGTACCTGCTAAGTTTGGTGTGGGTGAAGATGTTCCCACAACCACAAATATGCTTCCTGTTTTAATAATTGCTATGTCAGGAACCTTTCGGTTCGGGGGTGATTTACTTTCTGATTGCTGGTCCTTCTCATTAACAGGACTGACATATATTACTGTACCTGATAAACGAACAGGAGCTTCATATGAATTATCTGTCATTGCCCCTACAAAAGCCTCTGCCTGACCACCAATACCAGCTTTTCGGGCGGCTTCCACCATTTCGCTTCCCGGAATAGAGCAATAAAGCAGGCTTTTTCCTTTTGGAGTCTTAAATTCCGGCCGATTTAATACCCTTGCCAAAGTCCAGGTCACCTCACCTGAACCGCCACCACCAGGATTGTCGCCCATATCGCTGATTAAGAAAGGTCTTTTATTACTGGCAACAGCCAGATCAATGCATTTTTCGAGGGGATACCCTGGCGCTTCTAAACTGAATTGCCGGCGCACATCCCAGAATCTCTGAGCAAGCTTTTTTGCACCGCTTTCCACCTGACCTTCATCATCTCCTACAACCATAACAACACCCTGATTACGTCTCTCGTCTCCCCATACATAGCCTATCCAAATACCAGCATCCACCACACCGGGCAACGACTCCACTTCAGAAACCATTGCGTAGAGTGATTTGGCAGGTTCCACTCGGGTACTGGTCCACTCTCCGGAGAGAAGTACAGGGACTGCCACCCAGGCTTTATATGCCGGACGTCCTTTTCCGGACGATAATCGCTCAAGAAGATTAACCACGCCACGACGATGTGTTTCAACCGCATCATCATGAGGTGCTTTACGATATGTGGTAATAAGGTCAGAGTAGAGAGCCACACGCCAGGAGACGTTTCCGTGGAGGTCCATAGTTGTTGTGACAAAGGCGTCGTTACCTATTACAGCCCTTACTCTCTCCATAAATTCCCCCTCCGGATCATCAACACCTTCAACACTACAAGCCCCATGATTGTAAAACCAGAATGCATCGTAAGGCATGTTACTCCGGATAATCTCAAGCGCACTAATAACAAAAGCCTCAAATGATTCTCTGGTTACCGGCCCTCGTCCGCTGCCTCCACCAACTAAAGAAGGAAGCCAGATTGCAGACTGACCCATAACGGAATCCTTACTAAGATAGGCTGGCAAAGAAGGCGTCCTCCCTGTCAGAGCCTGTCGGTTGGGCATAAAAACGCTGTTTTCAATCTGTATTCCGGCAATTCCTATACGTGGTTTCTTTTGCTGTGCAGAGGCATCGGTAATAAACAACACTGACAACAGACAGAAATTCAGGAGCAATAAATTGATCTTCATTTTTTTGATTTGTTTGTTTTATGTAATTTCATTTATAGTAAAGACGAATATAAAGAAGATTACCTTCATCAACCCATCAACGGTAACCACATGAATGCGTTTCGGCAACATACATTAATAATTATAATATTAATCAATAACTTGAAAAATCCGCCAGGTATTCCACCAAGTTTTATGAAAATCAGTGATAAATTATACAAACCGAAAATCGTAAGTGAATGACAATGAAGACCAGAACAAACCAGTGTAATCTGAAAATCAGGGTTTTACCTCACTCATAATCAGGGGGTCGCTGGTTCGAGCCCAGCTGGGCCCACACAACATAAAGAGCCGCACATAGTGTGGTTCTTTTGTTTTGTATTAATACAGCTGGGCGAGAAGTTTATCCCGATATCCCGCTGAAGCGGGATCGTCGGGAAGCCCAGCTGGGCCCACAAAAAAAGAGCGAGAGTGATAGCGAGAGCGAACACTCTTGTTCTTTTTCTCAATACCCACACCCACACTCACACTTCTTCAGCTGTGCATTTAAAAAAAAATCAGTTTACTATTTTTCTACCTCTCAGATTGTATCTGTCGCCTTCGCGCAGGAAATAGAAAATCTGTCCTTTTTCAGGTAACTTCTTAAACTCCGATCCTTCCCTCGACCAGAATTTACCATCATAAACAACAACATAACTTTTCCCCACAACTTCAAAAATCTCTCCCTTTACAATTATTGCTGTCGACTCATCAATTCCGATTCCAAGTAATTCAGGACGATTCCGGAGTATTTCAAACATATCAAATTGCCGGTTTCTGGCAAGTACATGCTGATCAATGGCAACATTCTTCAGAAAGCCAAATCCCTCCTGATGATCACCCATCATAATCTGGTTATTCTTTGTATCTCCCCGTACCAAAAAACTACCCTGAATGGTAGCACCGGCCGATGATCCTCCGATTGTGCCTCCGTTTTCAAGTACCTTCCATAACATCTTCTCAGTCAGCGTATTCTTATATGAATCAACAAGTCTCCATTGACGACCACCGCTAAACCATACAAGCTTAGCATCTAAAAGAGGCTTCACAAATTCATCGGTATTTGCTACATTTCTGTCGTTTGTATGAAGAACCGTGACATTAGTTGCACCCATTTTTCTGAGTAGCCCAGCCTCACCAAAATTTTCATCATAGTTTTCCCGCCCGTCAGCAGTAGGGATAACGACAATCGGAATCTGAAGCCCCCCGCTTATTTCCATTATCTTTTTGTTCAGCGATTCACTTATTTCTCCGCCGCCAATAATAATGAGTGTTCCGTTTGCCGGCCCTGATGAAAATTCCTGATTCTTAGTATCCTGCCCGCTTATAAAAAGAAAATTTATAATCAGAATAAAAATGATGTAGTGTGTTTTCATATCTAATAAATTTTTAAACTGCATAAAACCGATTCTACCTGCATACGCATCGGAACCCGGCACTTATTTGAACGGCTTATGCCAACAAAATATCAGCAGGAATCCTTAATCCTTTATATAAGGATTTTATCATGCCAAGAGTTAATTTTCTTTTTCCGCTTAAAATCTCACTCACTCTACTTTGACTGCCTATATATTGTACCAGATCTGCCTTTGTCATATTCATTTGCTCCATGCGAAATTTAATAGCATCCACTGGATCTGGCGGTGCGATTGGATAATGTTTCATCTCAAATGATTCAACTAAAGTTATAAGCAAATCCAATTCATCCCCTTGTGGGGTATCCTTTTTTGCTCCCCACAACACCTCAATTCTATGAATCGAAGTATTGTAATCCTGCTCTGTTTTAATGGGTCTGATTTCCATAGTCAAATCGTTTTAACATCAATTTTGTCATATTGCTTATGAGTTCCAATGAATCGTACAAAAATTACCTGAAATTCATAATCAACTGCAACAACTAATCTATAAGCATTGCCTTTTATATTAAATACAACTCTGCCTTCCCCAACAATACTTGCATTCTTGTATTGTAGTTTTAAATCATTAGAGTTTATCCATTCGGCTGTCTTTGCATCATGATACCATGCTCGCAAAGAA
>JANNKF010000361.1:0-5260 GCA_031396165.1 Bacteroidales bacterium
GACATATCCGTTCACAGAACTTAATATCGGCACAAACCATACAATCTTCATCTATCTTTGCGTAATTCTGTCATTACTGCCCCTGATCACAAAAATTTTGGTAGGGATACCTGAAAAATTAATGTTGTCAAAACCCCTGAGCTTTTTTATGGCAGTTTTTGTGGTAATAATTGTTATGTCAGGAATCGGATTCAAGAGGTTTGATAAAAAAACAAGTTACTATTTTCATGTCGAAAAACTATTCTATCAGAATAAATTTGATGATATCATAGCATTCAATTCTAAATATCCTCCGACAAATCAGCTTACAATATTCCTGAACAATATTGCACTTTCAGAGACTAACAGACTTAACGATCAGTTATTCAGAACTCCACAGAGTCCCGACGGGGGAACACTCTTTCTTAAATGGGAAATGATTGGCGAAATACTTAGGAGAGGTGGCTATTTCTACTATTCAATCGGAATGATTAATGAAGCACACCGTTGGGCATTTGAGAATATGGTTATGAAAGGGCATACTCCTGAGGGTTTGAAAATGCTTATAAAAACTGAACTGATCAATGGGAATTATAAGGTGGCTAAAAGGTATACAAATCTTCTAAAGAAGTCTCTCTTCTACAAAAAGGAAGCACTAAAGTATGAAAAAATGCTTTTCAATGATATTGCTGTTAACGCAGATAAGGAGCTTGGAGAAAAGAGAAAAACAATGCTTCATACAGACTTTTTTGCTATTATAGATGATCCTTACATTAATTTAGGTAGAATCCTGGTAACTGATTCATTAAACAAAAAGGCTTTTGAATACATGACTGCCATACTCATGATTAAGAAAGATTATCAGTCTATTGCCGATATTCTTCCGAAATTTTCCGCCCTTGGTTACGCACAATTCCCGGTTCATGTTGAGGAGGCTGCAACAGCCCTGACGGTTTTGAATAACGGAGTAATGCCTGATCTTGGAAATATCGCGATTAGTATTAACACAACCAACCGTTGGAACCAGTATCTCACTGTTTTTCAACAGTATGGAACAAATCCAAAAGCTGCTGAGCCTGCTTTAAGAAAACAATTCGGAAATACGTTCTGGTATTGGGCATTCTACAAATAGAATAATGGATATATTTCATTTATTAACCGCAGAGAACGCAAAGTACACCTTCGCTAAAGCTTTGGTGTATAAAACGCAAAGCACGCTAAGCCTGATACATCCATTATAGTTCTTTGCGACCTTAGCGAAAATCCTTTGCGATCTTTGCGGTTAATGGATTTCGCCTTCGGGAACTTTATCTTTAAACATTGCAATGAAAGCCAACAGCAGTACAATCGAAAAGATTGAGGTTATACCCCAGATACTGTCCCAGTCATAAATTCTTACACCGGAAGAATGATCGAGAAACTGATTTATAATAAACCCGCATATCAGATTCCCTGCCAGAAGTCCTAACCCAAAAGTGACCAGGAAGATAAATCCCTGTCCCTGTGATTTAAGTTCACATGGAGTCTTCTTTTCGATATAAATCTGGCCTCCTACATAAAAGAATCCGAAGATCCAGCCATGCACAAGTATACCAATATAGAATAGCCATTGCTGGTCTGCAATTCCTCCGAAATATAATGAAACATAACGCACCACCATAGCAATCAGCCCGAATATCAGCACCTTACGCAATCCGAATTTCTTTATTGCCAGAGGAATTAGCATCATAAATCCCATCTCTGCCAATACTCCCCAGTTCATTGTTACTGTAATGTATTGAGTATTGATATTCAGAAGGAATTCAGAAAAGTACGAGAAATACATTGCAAACGGGATCATCGAGAGGAAAGAGAAGACGATAAATAGTGCAAAGTTTCTCTCCTTCATCATTTGAACTGTTCCAAGACCGAAAGCATCGATCAATGAAATCTTTTTCCCTTTTCCTGCAGGAGGAGTATCAGGAAGGGTTAGATTTATTAATGCTGCAACGATACCTGTCCCCGCTCCGAAATAAAACGGAAGGTTTGTACCATCAAAATCAAGATGAAATATTTTCACCACTACCACACTGAAGAGCCCGGAAGCCAGCCATCCTATTGATCCGAAAACTCTCACTTTCGGAAAATCCTCAGCAGGAGAATGTACCATTGCTATCGCACTTGTGAGTCCCCATGATGGCATATAGAATAACATTGTGAAGAGCAGAATTACAAACAGCAGATTCGGATCAGTTGTATTGGCAGCCCAGATCAGAAGTAAGCTGTTTAAAATATTAAGAACAAACAATACTTTCTGTCCGGCAAAAAATCTGTCGGCTATCATTCCAATAACCGGTGATGCAATACATCCGATCGCCATTGAACTCAGTATAAATGCTTTTTGAGTACTGGTGACGTCCATATTCGTCAGATATGCTGCCAGAGGCACCCACCATACGGCATACATCAGGTACTGGAAGAACATCATAAGATATAGGCGGAATCGGAGCATAATATTATCTCATTTTAAGTAATAAGTTTAAATTGCTGGCGCGGTCCCGATAGCTATCGGGATGTAATCCGTGCTTTTGGTTGGGCCATTCTGTTGTTCTATAACAATTTACACCCCTAACCTAACCTTCCCCCACGGGGGAAGGGATAATCAAAAATCATTTCCCTAAAGGGGGAAAGGGTTTTACTCCTTCCCCCGTGGGGGAAGTCCCGATAGCTATCGAAACAGCGCAGCATCAGGTACACAATAAGTGTCAAATAAACACTTTATTAAATTTCAAAAAATAAGGCCGACCTTTCGCGGTCGGCCTATACTAAATTGTTAAACCTAAATAACGGAATTAGTAATTCGGGTTTTGAAGTATTTGTGGCGATTTATTCAACTCCGAACGAGAGATAGGTAACCAGTAGTTTCTGGTGTTGAAACTTCTGGAATCAGGTTTTGCACCCAAGTCGTACTTCCATTCCCAGTTGCCATTATCAAATTGTTTTATCTTCATCTCAAAAACATCTTTGATTACGGTAGGAGCTATCATCCAGCGACGGATATCGTACCAGCGTTGATCTTCCCCAAAGAACTCAATTGTTCTTTCCTGGCGAATATATGTTCTTGCTGTTGCCTGAACGGCAGTAATTCTGTCGGGAAGGCCTGCACGGTTTCTTACCATGTTAAGGGCATCAATCCCTTTCTGCAGATCAGTGCCTCCTAATTCAATACATGCTTCAGCATAATCAAGTAATACTTCAGATAAGCGGAATTCAACCCAGGAGTTAGTGTTCTGGAAATATTGTCCTTCAGTAGCCGGATCGAGGTATTTCTTAATATAGTAACCATTTTTAGTTGCGTTCCACGATTCAATTAAACCGGACCGTGTATCAATTCCATCTGCTTTTTTAGTGCCATCAGCTTTATAGAAATGACCTGTCTGAACCTGATTGAGAGGATCAAATGCAGCAGCATCAGCAGGACGATTCTGCCAGGGAGCTCCGTGATGTAGAACAGATGCATAGAAACGCGGTTCACGACCAGCATACGGGTCCTTGAGGGGATTAGCTGCAAGCTCGGCAGCAGTTGCTGTACGCAGCGTAGTGTTCGTGGGAGTAACTGCATCCCAGACAAATGGAGTGCCATCAGCCATTTCAAATGACCTTACAGCAGGTTCTGTTGGATTGTTGTTCCCCCAGTTGTGGTAACCATTCGGTCCCCACCAAAGGTTCGGTCTGAATGAGTTACCGCTGGAAAGAGGATACTGGATGGCCCAGATAGTTTCAGTGTTCCATGCACCCTTTTGTTTAAAAATACCGGAGAAGTTCTCAGAATAAGTCTTTACAAGCGATGCAGACATAGGTGAAGGAGGGTCATTGGTTGATCCAACCAATGTAAAAGTTCCATAAGTTCCATCCATTACCAACTTTGCAGCATCTCTTGCTTCTGTCAGAAGTGCAGTACGCGTGCCGGCGGGGAATGAAACAAGAGTATTGGCAGGTTCATATCCTCCGTTAGAAAGCTCACTGGCACAAAAAGTAAGCAATCTCGATTTAAGTGCTGCGGCGGCGGCACGTGTTGCGCGGCCCTGTTCCATTCCGGATGCAGGTAAAAGAGCAAGTGCCTGTGCAATATCTGCAAGAATAAAATCTTTTGTCTGCGCGATTGTTGATCTGGTAATCGTCAGATAATCCTGTCCCAACATGAAAGGTTTGTCAGATAAAACCACCCCTCCATGCCCCCTGAGAAGCTGAGTATAGTCATAAGCCCTTATAAAATAGGCCTCTCCCTTCATTCGTAAAATAAGTGCTACTTCAGCAGCTGTATTGGTGGGCACCTTATCAAGGTTGGCAAGGACAGTATTAACGTTTTGAATATTCTTGTATAGACCACCCCAATGAAGGAAGCCAAATCTGTCCTCTCCTCCGAAATGGCCAAGCTTATCAGCAGTAAGATTACCTTTTACAAAGGTCTGGTCTCCAGAACGGTGAATATTCAGAAGTTGATCTGTATTGGAGCCTAGCAGGTCTTCACGACCACCCAGCACCTGAGATGAATTGCCTCCCATCCTGTCGTAGCAATTGCCCAGGAATGATTTCGCAGCACCTATGTCCGAGAAAACATCCTCCTGGGTAGACGAATCAACTGCTGCTTTATCCAGCACATCTGTACAAGATGAAGCAAAGAACAGCAGCAGCGCTATTGCAAATATATTATTAAATACTTTTTTCATATTATACTATTTAAATATTACTCAATAAATTAAAACCTAATGTTCGCGCCAATGGCAAATGTTTTCATTGCAGGATATACCCCGGCGCCATTTACCTCCGGATCAAACTTTTTGGTAGCACTATAAAGCAGGGCAAGGTTGTTGCCTGAGAAATAAATGCTGGCATTTGATATTCCAAGAGGCTTATAAAGTTTACCTGGCAAATTATAAGTAAGAACAAGGTTTTTTAACCTTGTATAAGCTACATTATCGAGCCAATAGGTACTCATATTCCCACTACCAGCGTGTGCCCAGTAGTAATCGTTCCTGTTGAATGCCCTTGCAATATCAGTCACGGTATTCTCTGGTGTCCAACGATTATCATAAGTCCACTGGAAGTAGTTACCTGCCTCACCGCGTCTTTCGTCATAATGATTAAATCTTAAGTATTTCCCTTGTCCCTGAACAAGAACTGTTAGGGTCAAATCTTTCCAGGTCAAGTCCAGATTAATTCCGTAGTAAGTTTCCGGAGCATCAACATTGTCAATAAGTATCCTGTCATCAGCATTAATGATGCCGTCACCGGAAACGTC
>JANNKF010000385.1:0-7692 GCA_031396165.1 Bacteroidales bacterium
CCCCAAGGGGAGTAAATTGATTTTCTTCGCCCCCCCTGGGGTCGGGGTAAACGAAGAAAATCAATTAGTTTTTGCTTTTAATACTAATACTCAATTATAAGTTATATTACGATGGATAAGATAATAACCTGCTTTATACCATATTCCGATAAAGATTCCAATGAATATACATCTGATTCTTTAAGATCATCAGGTGTGGTTGAATCCATTTATCTGATAGGGAATGAAGAAAGTGACCCTGGAGACAAGGAGCTGTTTTTTATCAGATCAAATGGCTTTGCATCAACGAAGTCAATTAGTATGATGGCTGAGTTTGCAAAGACTGATTTTGTAATGATCTACAATAAAACATTCAGGCTTGATCTTGGAAAATTTGCTCTTTTAAGAATGATGCAGGTTTGTGCGGATACTGATGCGGGTTTTGTTTATTCAGATTATTATGAAAACAAAGATAACCGGCTTTCACCGCATCCGGTTATTGATTATCAGGAAGGTAGTCTGCGCGATGACTTTAATTTTGGATCAGTAATCCTTTACAAGACATCTGCTTTTCTGGAAGCAATCAGCCGAACAGACACAGAGTTTCAGTTTGCAGGATTATACGACCTCAGATTAAAAGTATCGCAGAACCATAAACTTGTGCACATTAACGAAATGCTTTATACTGAGGTTGAGCCTGATAAACGCAATTCTGGAGAAAAACAGTTCGATTATGTTGATCCGCGCAACAGATCGGTGCAAATTGAAATGGAAATTGCCTGCACAAACCATTTGAAAGATATTAAAGCATGGCTTAAACCGGAGTTTAAAAAAATAAGCTTTGATGCAGGGAATTTTGAATACGAAGCTTCTGTTATAATTCCGGTGAAAAACAGGGTTAAAACAATAATGGATGCTATAAAATCTGTACTGAGTCAGGAAACAAATTTTAAGTTTAACCTGATTATAATTGATAACCATTCTAACGATGGTACTACTGAATTAATTAAGTCAATTGCACAAAAAGATTCTCGTGTTATTCATGTAATTCCGGAGCGAAAAGATCTGGGTATAGGAGGTTGCTGGAATGAAGGAGTTTTTCATGAAAGGTGCGGGAAATTTGCCATTCAGCTCGACAGTGATGATTTATATATTGACAATAATGTAATAACCAGAATTGTAAATGCTTTTTATTCTCAGCAATGTGCCATGGTTGTTGGTTCATATAAAATGGTGAATTTCGACTTGCAGGATATTCCTCCCGGACTCATTGATCACAAGGAGTGGACTCCGGAAAACGGCAGAAATAATGCTCTTAGAATTAATGGGTTGGGAGCGCCCAGGGCTTTTTATACCCCTGTTTTAAGAGATATCAGAATACCAAATGTTAGTTATGGTGAAGATTATGCCGTTGGACTGGCAATCAGCCGCAATTACCAGATTGGCCGAATAATGGATCCGCTTTACCTCTGCCGCAGATGGGATGAAAATTCAGATGCTTCAATTGATGTGAATAAAAGTAATCTTTTCAATTCTTACAAAGACAAGATTAGGACAATTGAGTTTCTGGCCAGGAAAAAGCTTGTATCCGAAGGCTAAAATTCGCTTATTCAATTTGATACTATGAATGATTATTCTCAAAGTGTAAACGAATTATTTTCTGCACAACTCGGGAATTGGGATCTTGCAAGGATTAACTATGGGCTCCTTTCAAATGTGTTTACCCGAGAAATTGATTTTGGCAGGTTCAGGGTTATTGTGCAATTTAATCCTGAGCGTATGAGGTCGTCTATAGCAAAGGTAGATTCAAAGTCAATAGAGGAGAGACCATGTTTTTTATGTGGCAAAAACAGACCTACAGCGCAGAAAGGTGTTTCTTTTGAGAAAGATCTGAATATATTGGTAAACCCTTTCCCTATCTTTCAAAAGCATCTTACGATACCATCTGAACTGCATTCAGATCAACGTATTCTGAACCATTTTCATCAAATGCTTAACCTTTCAAAAGGAATCCCCGATTTTGCAGTATTCTACAATGGTCCGCAATGTGGAGCCTCAGCTCCCGACCATTTCCATTTTCAGGCCGGAAATCGTGGGTTTTTACCAATAGAAACAGATTTTTCAAATGGAAAGCTTACTAAATTTCTTTTTGTGATATCAGGAGTAGAGATATGGCAATGGTCAGGTTATTTGCGCGGAATTCTCACTTTAAAAGGATCAGACATAATAAAACTGGGCAATGTATTCAGGAGTTTTTACAATAAGTTCTCAGCTATTCAACCTGACAGACCTGAACCAATGCTCAATATACTTGCATATTTTAATCATAATGAGTGGATTATTCATCTTATTCCGAGGAAATTGCATCGTCCGGCTCAATTCTTTAAGGAAGGACCGGAGCAGATTCTTTTAAGCCCTGCTTCAGTGGATCTCGGGGGAGTAATAATAACACCACGTGAAGAGGATTTTATTAAGATAAATGCTTCTGATATCGAAAATATCTTTGACCAGGTATGTTATAATGAGAGCGATATTGCCGGTTTTATTAACGGATTAATATGAAATTCAAAAATATAGTTCCTGAAATACGTATTGGAATATTCTCCGGTACGGAGATTTTTTTAACCTTTAATTCTGTTTTTCAGAATAGTATTAACAATTCTCAATTATCAGGCACTTATAGAGCCAGCTGTTCCAAAGGCAGAATTCTGTTAAAAAATAGCCAATCATTAGTTGAATCAGAAAATGAGATACTTCTATCCGGTGAATCTGAAGAATCTGCTTCTTTTACACTTCATGCTGTTACCATTGGCATTAATTTTCATTGGCAGCGTAAAGAAGATCAGTTATTTAAAGGCAAATTGAAACTTATAATCGAAGAGGATAAAATAGTTGCTGTAAACATAATATCTATAGAGAATTACTTACTGAGTGTGATCTCGTCAGAAATGAGTGCCACCTCTTCACTTGAATTGCTGAAAGCACATGCAGTTGTTTCGAGGAGCTGGCTCCTTGCCCAAATGGAAAAAAGTAAGGTCATCGGAGAAAGCAGTAAGAAGTACGAGGCCTGTATTATAACCGATTCAGAAATAGTAAGATGGTACGACAGGGAAGATCATAAGAAGTTTGATGTTTGTGCTGACGATCATTGTCAGCGATATCAGGGTATTTCCAGGGCTTCAACACCCATTGTGAATCAGGTTATCCGCGAAACTTTCGGAGAAGTTCTTAACTATGAGGATAATATTTGCGATTCCCGGTATTATAAGTGCTGTGGTGGAATAACCGAACTCTTTGAAAATGTATGGGAACCTGAAAACCATCCTTATATTCAAAAAGTTATAGATAATGACGTTAATCCCGAAGGTTATAATCTGAATCTTGAAAATGAGGAGAATGCTGTGAAATGGATTAGCGGAAATCCTGATTCTTATTGTAATACTTCCGATAAAAAAATTCTGAAAGAAATACTTAATGATTATGATCAGGAAACAAATGATTTCTACAGATGGAAAGTAACATATACTCAGCAGGAACTGAGTGAACTGGTAAAGAGCCGTACCGGAATTGATTTTGGAACAATTACAGATCTTATCCCTTTGGAAAGAGGTGTTTCTGGAAGAATTATGAGATTAAAGATAGAAGGGACTAAAAAGACAATGATTATTGGGAAAGAGCTTGAAATACGGAAGGCACTTTCAAAAACACATCTTTATAGTTCATGTTTTTTTGTACAGAAAACAGAAGATATCAGCGAAGTCGTTTTTATCCTGAAAGGTGCCGGCTGGGGGCATGGAGTTGGTCTCTGCCAGATAGGTGCTGCAGTTATGGGCTCTAAAGGTTATTCATACCGTCAGATACTTGGCCATTATTTTAAAAATGCATTGCTTGAGAAAATATATTAGACCCAATAGAATGATTAGGCATCTGGCATTCTGTTTATTTGGTTTACTGCCTTTATCCTCTCTTTATGGACAGAGCTGGATAAGAATCAATCAGTTGGGATATCTTCCTGAATCAGTTAAGGTTGCGGTACTTATATCTGAAGAAAATATTGCTCTTAAGGATTTTACTCTTCGTGATGCAATTACCGGCAGGGTTGTTTTTAAAGGCAGGGCTGAAATCTTCAGCGGCGATGACTGGGGAATGAAGTCAGCTGCCAGGCTTGATTTTTCGGTTATGAATAAGCCCGGTGGTTACTATATATCTGCAAACGGCATTAAATCAGCTGTTTTCCGGATTTCTGCTGATGTTTATAAAGGTACTGCCGACTTTGTGCTGAAATATATGCGACAGCAGAGATGCGGATACAATCCATATCTTAAGGACTCCTGCCATGTATATGACGGGTTTATTGTTGATCACCCTACTAAAACGGGCCGGATCATTGACGTTACCGGTGGATGGCATGATGCCAGCGACTATCTGCAGTATGTAACAACTTCTGCAAATGCTGTTTACCAGATGCTATTCGCATATTATAAAAACCCACAGGTTTATATGGACAACTTCGATGCAGCCGGAATTGCCGGAAGTAATGGAATCCCTGATATTCTTGATGAAGCCCGATGGGGAATTGACTGGCTCCTTAAAATGAATCCGGAGAAAGGTGAAATGTATAACCAGATTGCTGATGACCGCGATCATGTGGGCTTCAGGCTTCCTAACAAGGATAAGGCATCCTATGGCAATGGTCTATATAGGCCTGTTTACTTTGTTACCGGGAAGGTACAGGGGCTTTCAAAATATAAGAACAGAACAACAGGGGTATCATCAACCGCAGGTAAGTTTTCATCTGCATTTGCACTTGGTTCAATAGTATTTGAGAATATTGACAAAAACCTGTCTGAAAAACTTTCACAAAAAGCAAAATATGCCTGGGAGTTTGCACTAACAGATCCGGGCGTAACTCAGACAGCAAGTACAGTCTCTCCCTATTTTTATGAAGAGGATAATTACGTTGATGATCTGGAGCTTGCTGCCTGGGAGATGTTCAGACTTACATCAGATTCTTCATATCTGGCAAAGGCAGATTACTGGGGCTCCCTTGAACCGGTTAGTCCATGGATTGTAAATGATACTGCACGTCATTATGAGTCTTATCCCTTTGTAAACCTTGGCCATGCTAATATCGGTCTGTCAGGAACTGATATTGCATCACTGTATGTATATTTCATGAATAAAGGTCTTCAGATCCTCAACAACAGAAGGCAAAATGATCCTTTTAACGTGAAAGTTCCATTTATCTGGTGTTCAAATAATTTTGTATCGGCTGCATATACACAGCATAGTTTATACAGGGAAGCTGCCGGAGACCGGAAATTCAGCAAACCGGAAGCCGCTCTCCGTGACTGGCTCTTCGGTTGCAACCCATGGGGAACATCAATGATATGCGGCTTGCCGGCAGGGGGAGATTCTCCTCAATTTCCTCATTCTTCAATTACGCTGATAAATAAAGTTACAACCGAAGGTGGATTAATTGATGGACCAGTATATTCAAGAATCTTCAAAAGTTTAAAGGGGGTTAGTCTTTTGCGTACTGATCCTTATACAGCTTTTCAGAATGGGAAAGTTGTTTATCACGATGATATAGGTGATTACAGTACCAACGAGCCTACTATGGATGGAACAGCTGGATTGAGTTACCTCCTCTCATCACTGGAAGCTGAAGGTTTAAAACAGCGGAATAATAAGCCTGGAGCAATCTTTGACAGGGAAGGGGCTATAATCAGGATGGATACCGTTAAAAAGGAAATTTATCTCATTTTTTCAGCAGATGAGTTTGGTGAAGGAGCGGGACATATACTTAAGGTTCTGTCTGACAAGAATGCAAAAGGATCATTCTTCCTGACCGGAAATTATTTGAGAAACTCAGCTAATGCAACCAACCTGAAAAAAATGGTTTCAGATGGCCATTTTGTTGGTCCTCATTCAGATAAACATTTACTTTATGTACCATGGGAAAATCGTGATTCACTTCTCATAACAAAAGAGACATTTCAGGCTGATCTGAAAGCCAATTACGCAGAACTTGAAAAAAGAGGGGCAAAGCTGCCCGCTAAGAAATATTTTCTTGCTCCATACGAATGGTATAATGCTGCGGTTGCATCATGGACCTCCGATTTTGGAATAACTTTGATTAACCTTTCACCAGGTTCTGCAACTAATGCTGACTACACAACTCCGGAAATGAAAAACTATCAGTCGTCAGACGTACTTATGACAAAACTGAAAAAGTATGAGACCTCTGAGCAATATGGTTTAAACGGGGCTTTTATCCTTATTCATCTTGGCACTCATCCCGACAGAACCGATAAATTCTACCTGAATCTGGAAGAAATCATCAACTACTTCTCATTAAAAGACTATTCATTTAAAAGACTTTAATTTTCAATCCGAAATCCGAAATCCGAAATCCCCAATCCGAAATCCGAAATCATCATAAACCCTCTAGCAAAATGGACCAACAAAAAAGCCGCTCTCCCTGGACCTGGATCCCAACCCTCTACTTCTTTCAGGGTATCCCATACAGCATAGTAATGATAACTTCAGGCCTTATTTACAAGACCATGGGGGTATCAATAGTCTCATTTGCATTCTGGACAAGCCTTTTATATTTGCCATGGACCCTCAAACCACTGTGGAGTCCATACATTGATGTTGTTTCTACCAAGCGCAACTGGGTAGTATGGACGCAGTTTCTTCTTGGTCTGGCATTCATTGCGATTGGAATTGCTATGCCATTTTCCTTTTTTTATCCGCTTACAATTGGGATTTTTGCCCTTATTGCGGTCTCCTCTGCAAGCCACGATATAGCTGCTGACGGGTTTTATATGTATGCACTTGATGAGCACAAACAGGCATTTTTTGTTGGAATAAGAAGTACATTTTATCGTCTGGCAAAACTAACAGCTCTTGGCTTACTGCCTGTTGTTGCAGGACTGGTTTTGTCCAACAGCGGACATGAACCAAAGACAATAAAGGTTGCGTCTGTTCCGGTTAATGAGTTTACCTTTTTTAATCCTGCAACAATATCAATCAATAATACCGGTGGCAAACCACAGATCCTTGTTTTCCCTGAAGTGCTTGAGGTTCCGATCTATGCAGCAGGACAATCAGGATTAGATTCATCGGTTGTTTATATAGCCCTTTCATCGCCACCTGAAGAGGATGAGACTGTTGTGGTTAATATTGTCAGGAAATCCGGAAGCAAGGATATTGACCTCTCAAAACTGCAAACGGGCAGGTTTGAATTTACATCTGAAAACTGGAACAAGCCTGTTGAGGCATCCATAAAGGTAAATCACAACCTGACAGATAAAGTTTCTTCTGAATTTATTATTACAGCTGGCAATGTGGCTTTCAGCTGGGTTGTTTCGATGTGTACACTTGGTCTGATACTTCTTCTTCTGGCAATATATAACAGGTTCATGCTACCTCGTCCGGTTGAAAACAGTATAAAGGAAAAGATCAGCTGGAGTGTTTATCGTGATGTATTTGTTTCATTCTTCACAAAACCAGGGGTAATTCCGGCACTCATGTTTTTCCTTCTCTACAGGTTCGGAGAGGCTCAGCTTTTTAAAATTGCCACCCCATTTCTTATCGATTCAAGGTCAGGCGGTGGTCTTGGAATGTCATCAGCACAATATGGAATTGTTTACGGAACTGTCGGAGTTGTTTGTCTCACACTCGGCGGTATTACAGGTGGAATTG
>JANNKF010000424.1:0-8653 GCA_031396165.1 Bacteroidales bacterium
CCGGCGATCTTTGAACAGATAAGAAAAGAGGTAAATGAAAGACTTCCGGAGTTTATGGCAGTAAGTAAGTTCAAGTTACATCCTGAAGAATTTGCAAAAACTCCCAAGCGAAGTATAAAGAGGTTTTTGTATACAAAAGTATAACCCTTTAACCTTTTTGCCCCCTTCCCCCTAAAGGAGTATAAATTCAAGTCAAAAGTAGCCCCTCTATAGGGGGGATGGGGGGCAGGAAGGAGGATAATAAGGATATTAAACACATTATTATGCAGTTATATGTTGTAATAGTAGCAGGCGGGACCGGAAAAAGGATGGGAGCAGAGATCCCCAAGCAGTTCCTTGAGCTTGCCGGCAGACCGGTTCTGATGCATACCATTGAAAGATTCAAAGCATTCAATGAAGCAATTGAAATTATTACAGTTCTTCCTGAGAATCAGCTGTTGCACTGGTGCGACCTTCAGGAAAAACATAAGTTCCGGATTTCGCAGACTCTGGTAAAAGGGGGGAATCACAGGTTTTTTTCGGTAAGAAACGGCTTGAAATTTGTAAATGCCCCCGGACTGGTTGCAATTCACGACGGGGTAAGGCCATTTGTGAGTTTTGATACAATTAAAAGATGTTTCGAGACCGCTGAGAAATTTGGTAATGCAATACCGGCAATTTCACCAACAGAATCTCTCAGAATTATTACCGACCATGGGAGCATGCCAGTTAACAGATTTCATGTAAAACTGATACAGACACCTCAGGTTTTCAATGCGGAACTTATTAAAAGGGCTTATAAACAGGAGTATAGTCCTGATTTTACAGATGATGCCACAGTTCTTGAAAAAATTGGTGAAAAGATAAATATTATTGAAGGTAACCGTGAAAACATAAAGATCACGAATCCTGAAGATCTTCTCATTTCAACGGCTCTTCTGCCAATTATCCGATGACACCTTAAAACAATTACTCCATTGGGCCTTTGCCCCTTTGCGTCATTGTGCCGTCAGGTCATTTTTGTATCTTGCGTTTTAATTAATATCTGAATAATGAAGACAAGGATCATGTCATTTATAGCTGCCATACTGATACTTACCGGATGTGCCGAAGTGTTGAATATACTTCAATCGGTAAGCCCGGTGCCTCTTACGGAAGAAGAGGTGATAAACGGGTTGAAAGAAGCCCTGATGACAGGAGCAAAAAATTCTGCCCAGCGACTTGCTGCTGAAAATGGTTATTACGGTGATGCAGCAATAAAAATCCTTCTCCCTGAAGAGGCAAGGACAATTGTAGATAATATATCCAGAATACCCGGTGGTGATAAACTCGTACAGGATGTAGTACTACGGATCAACAGGGCTGCAGAAGATGCAGCAAAGGAAGTTGCTCCTATCTTTGTAAACAGTGTAAAGCAGATGACAATAAGGGATGCATTCAAGATCCTTAACGGAGCCGATAATGCCGCAACAGGTTATCTGCGATCAACTACCTATACTGAACTTTATGCTTTGTATAAGCCTAAGATCCAGGCTTCAACAGAGAAGAAAATTGTAGCCGGCGTTTCAACAAAAGATTCATGGGTAGCGCTTACCGGGAAATGGAACAGCCTCGCAAATTCCGTTGCAGGGCGGGTGGCAAATCTGAAACCGGTTAATACAGATCTCGATGATTATCTCACCAGCAAAGCACTTACAGGAATGTTTATGAAGGTTGAACTCGAAGAACTGAAGATCAGGAAAGATGTAGCTGCAAGGATTTCTCCAATACTCCAGAGAGTGTTCGGAAGTCTCGATAATAAAGCAAAATAAGAAGGGTATTTTTAAAGATGTTTGAAAGAAGCGTTTTTGATTACAAAGGACTGGAAGTAAGGATTTCCGATCATGCCAATGAAGGCATTCTTGAAATATTGAGCCATGCAGTTCAGGGATCGGAAGGCGGGCTAAGATTCTCACTACAGAACATCGGACCACGTATCAAAGCCTATGAAGATCAGATCAGATTCGTCTCACTTTATAAGAAGAATCAGATAACTGGAACCGTTGGATCGTGTTTCCGTATTTCGGGTCAGGGTAAACTCCGTTATCCTACATCTTATCTCAGGTATCTCGCTTTTCAATCGACTTACCAGTCGGATCTGAACTGGAGAAAAAGGCGAAAGGATGTGATAAAACCGGAGAAGGACGACACGTTTAAACATAAAACGCTCGAAATATTCAGCAAACCTCATCTGCTGGAACTAAAGGATGTTTTTGAAGGGGATAAGCATGTTATGTACGCCTTTGTTGAAAGCATGAATGAGAGATCGAAAAATCTTGTTCACCAGGCTGGTTATGAGTATATCAGATCTTTCCTTACAGTGGCTTTCAGCCGGTTTACTCCGAAAACTGATCAACGGGTAACGAAGCTTAAGGATGAAGAAAAAGCCAGGATGGGATCGCTGCTGACAGACTATTACAAAGAGTATTCGTTCTTTAGTACCGACTATGCATTTTTTGACAACAGATATTATATACTGAAGGAAGGTAACGAAATCATTGCGGGAGTGTGTGCAATACCATCTGTTTATAAAGTTTATGATGTTCCGGGAATATGGGGCTGGGTTATGATGAGTGTTCTTCCGAAAATGCCATATTTTCGCAGGTTGTTCAGGCCCGGAGAATTCAGATATCTTGTTTTTGATGCAATTTACTGCAAACCGGGAAGGGAGGAATTGCTTGGGAATCTTTTTGAGTCGGCTTGCGCTGCGGAGGGGTTCCATACCGGCCTTACGTGGCTCGACGACAGAAGTAAGCTCTTTGATAAGATCAGAACAGAGGTAAAAATGGGTGCCATTAACAGGATGCTTAATGCCAAACCCGGACTGGTTTATGCGAGGTTCATCAATCTCGGTGAAAAAGAGAAGGAGTGTTTTTACGATGCACCTGCCTATATTTCAGGTTTCGATTTTTCGTAAAGCTTATGACTTATTGTTTTATCTCTGTATATCCCTGATTGTTCTGTTAAGTATTTCACAGAACGATGAGTCAATTATTTCTGAAGCAGGCCACCCAGAATAGAGCCTGCCTCCTTGCCCCTGTTGCCTCCGCCCGGAGCAAGGGCGCGGATCAGTTTTCTAATTGGCATCGATTGCAGCCATATTTTTCCAGTTCCATGCAATGTTGCCAGGAATAAACCCTCACCTCCGAAAACCATCGACTTCAGACTTCCCGATGCTTCGATGTCGAAGTCTACTGTGGGTTCAAAGGCCACAACACAACCGGTATCAATACGAAGTGTTTCATTATTAAGCTGACGTTCAATAACTGTTCCCCCTGCGTGGATAAAAGCCTTCCCGTCTCCCTCGAGTTTCTGAAGGATAAACCCTTCTCCTCCAAGAAGACCTGCTCCTATTCTCTTGTTAAGTGTTATTGAAAGTTTTGTTCCAAAAGCAGCGCAAAGAAAGCCGTCTTTCTGAACGATGAGTGTATTCTTTACCTGTTTGAGGTCAACCGGAATTATTGTTCCCGGATATGGGGCAGCGAATGCGACCCTGCTCTTATTGTATCCATGGTTTGTGAAGTGAGTAATGAAGAGTGATTCACCTGTCAGGATTCTTGAGCCTGCTGAGAGCAGCTTTCCCATAAGACCCTGGTTTGGTGTTGATCCATCTCCCATCTTTACCTCGAAGTTTATACCTTGTTCCATATAGACCATTGTACCGGCTTCAGCGATAACAGTCTCATTCGGATCGAGTTCAATCTCAACAAATTGAATGTCGTCTCCGAAAATCTTATAATCAATCTCATGTGACAGCATAGCTTTAAGTTTTAAGTTTTATTCAGAACTAAGTATCGAAATTAAACAAACTCCTTCTATTATACAAAATGATCTTAAAATAAAAAGCCCGCCATCGCTAAAGCTAAGGCGGGTGAAGTGGGTTGTACTGGAGTCGAACCAGTGACCCCTACCCTGTCAAGGTAATGCTCTAAACCAACTGAGCTAACAACCCATAGAGGTGCAAAAATAACAAATTATCCTGTTTTTCCAACCGGACAAATATTACTTATATCACATCAATTATGGTTACAGTTCGCGAATCTTTATGTTCCTGAACCATACCGGATATCCATGATCCTGCAGACCAATAAATCCCTCTTTTGAAATTCCTTCTGTCCAGCCCGGAAATGATTTGAACTTGCTTTTTGCTACTGCTGCATCCCATTCCGGTGTCCACATTGTATACTCAACAACTTTTACACCGTTCTGGGTATGGGTAACTTTACCATCTTTCATACTAATTACGATTGTATTCCACTCGCCGGTAGGTTTAACTGTTTTCGGATCGGCTGCGATCATATCGTAAAGTGAACCTGCCAGGTGACTTGCTAACTTATTGTCTGTAGCGTCAACATTATCAAGAACCTGAACTTCAGGAGCTGCATAATAAACAGGTTGTCCCGGGATTTCCCTGACATTGAAGAAGATACCTGAGTTGGCTGCTTTGCTGGCTTTCCAGTCGATGGAGAGTTCGAAATTCTTATATTTCTTAACTGAATATACGATATCTCCATTTGCACCGGCTCCAGGTTTTTTGCCTTCTCCGGTAAACACTTTCATTGCATCTTCTTCAAGGATCCAGTTTTTCGGCATCTCAGTACCGTTGCACTGACGCCATCCTGTGAAGTCTTTACCATTAAATAAGAGAACCCATCCAGCTTTTTTCTCTTTGGCTGTCAGGATATTTGCCTTCTGTCCGAATGAAGGAAGAGCAATTAGCATTGCTGCTATGCATGATACAATAATGTTTCTTTTCATAATATATTTTATTGGTTTGTTTTTCCGATGCAAATTAATAAAAAAATTCCTTTGTGTCTTCCTTTGTGCCCTTCGTGGTAAAAAAAAAGCCTAACCACAAAGTTATTTCGTTAAATGTTTCTTTTTTTCTTAAAATATTTGATATAGTTCTTTGACATATTTTAATCGGGAATTAAGGTTATTAAAGTTGTTAGTTTTTAAATGTTTATAAACTGATTTTTCATAATTTTGTTTCGGAGGAACATGAAGATCCCGTACTTTGTGAAGTTATTTCACATTGGGACAAATCGTGTTCCCTCCTTTTTTTTGTCTGTTTTCTTGATATAGGCGCTCTTTCATCAAATTCCTGGTAACGACGACTTTTATCGATGTTTGCATTTACCTGTTGTTGTTTTTCCAGTTGTTTGTCTTTTGATCTTTCACAGTTTTGCTTATCAATTAATGGGTTATATGCTTGTTTATTCTTAAGCATCCCATAAATGATTCGTAAAACTTTGTGCATACAGACCCCGATAGCAGCCATTTTGGACATCCCCTCCGACAGCTTTTTCTCATAAACAGCAGTGATTAATGGGTTATAAGTAATAGCTCCTTTAGCAATATTGAACAGTATTTTCCGCATGTTTTTACTGCCCTGTTTACTCATACGGACACCTATTATTTTATCTCCACTTTGCTTAAACTTAGGATGCAATCCATAATAGCAACTAAAACCCTTTACCGTAGGAAAACGCTCAATGGTTTCTATTTCGAGTAACAGGCCAATTGCAGATATGGTATCAATGCCCTTAAATGTCTTTAGTAGTTCAATCTCAGGACAAGTCAGATCCCGTTCAATCAATTGCATCTGACTTTTGATATTCTGATCAAAAGATTTGATTTGCCAGGCAATTTGACTAACCAAAATTTCTGCATTTTTATCTGTTGCGGAAGCTATACTTTGTTTCGCTTCTGCTACCAGAGTTTTTGCTCTGGCTAATGACAGGTAAGGGATTTTTGCAAGCTTTTCAGGACGGGCTTTAGCTAATGTCTCCGATGTTGGACATAGGATAATTAATTCCAGTAACCAATTGGGTAAATTGTCTTTCTTATAGCGCATCAACGTAGGATTTGCGCTATACAAAATTGTTTCCAATTGATTAATGGTCTGCACTCTTTGATGCTTTTGCATTTCAACAAAATTCCAATGACGACAAAGAGATTTCCACTGGTCATCCTGATCATACTTGATATTATCAGGATGATTGATCAGGTACTCAGCAATACTTAAAGCACTGATAGCATCTGTTACATTCCGCTTCAATCCAGCTCTGCGGTTATAATTAACACCCGCCGGATTTACCCTGGCAACCTTGAGGTTAAATACCTTTTGATAGCTTTTAAGGGTGCTGAACCAGTTGTTCTCATAACCACCGGTGCTTTCTACAGCTGCATAGATCTCCAAATCACGATGCTTGCCAAAGTAAGCTTCAAGCATAGCATAAAGCTTACAATGACCAGCATAGGTATCATCAAGCTGAAAGTTGTCCAAAACAGCTTGTTTCTTCTCGGAAAGGATTACCCAGTCGGCATATCCTTTACTGACATCACCTCCCAAATAAAGTTTCATAATGCAATAATTTTTGTTTTACATTTTCAGGTAACATCTCTCTCGTAAATACGGTTTCTAGGACCATGTTATTTCCCGATTTTTACCTGACTGACATAATAAACTTTGTGACAGGTTCAATAGACCTAGAACACAAAACAAAATTGCCAGTTAAGTAAAACAATAAATCAATAACTTTATACAAATATTTCAAAGAACAAACATACGAGGTACACTAAGGTTATCACAAAGTACACAAAGAAAACCCTTCATAATTAGCCTATTTTCAGATCCATACAATAAATGACTAGAAAAATAGTCATTTTTATTGAAAAATATTTGCATGACTATATAAATAGTCATATCTTTGTTGTGAAGGATTGACAGGAATAAGGCGTCAGGCGTCAGGCGACAGGCGTCAGGCGACCCGGGATTGCACAGTTTACCGGAAGCCGGTGGCCGCACGCCATTTTAAAATTATAGTTATGCAGCTTACAAAGGCAGAAGAACAGGTAATGCAGATTTTATGGGACATGAAAGATGGTCTTGTAAAGGATATCCGCGACAGTTTTGATGATCCCAAACCTGCACGCAACACTGTATCAACAGTACTGCGGGTTCTTGAAAAGAAAGGTTATGTGGATCATAAAGCTTATGGTAACGTACATCTTTACCACCCGCTTGTATCGAAAAGCGATTACTCGAAAAGCCAGTTATTCGGACTGATGGAAGGATACTTCAACAACTCATTTCCGGCCATGGCATCATTCTTTGCACGTGAGAAGGACCTTACTCTTAAAGAACTTGAAGAGTTGATGGAAGATACAAAAAAGGAATTGTCAAAAGTTAAAAAACGGAAATGATGGAAGCCTTTGCATTGTATCTGCTTAAGTCAGTTATCTGGCTTTCCGGGTTCGCCCTCGTGTACCTGTTGTTCCTCCGAAACGAAAGATTCTTCGTTATTAACAGATTCTATCTTCTGACCGGGATACTGGCAGCCTTCTTTTTTCCTTTCATCTCAATTCATTACACTGTTATTCTGCCTGTTACTGAAAATATTGGACCAACTGATCTGAACCTGACTATGATTAAGGATGAAGGATTCTCAGGCATATTGATTTTAAGATTTCTTCTAATTTTTCTTTATGTTTCAGGAGCTTTATTTGTTGTTTTCAGATTATTCCGGCAAAGTAAATTAGTATTAAAAGTTATAAAAAATGCTGAAGTAAAAGCTCTGCAACATGTAAAGCTGATCCGTGCAGCCGAATACACCAACTCATTTTCATTTTTTTCCTATGTGTTTGTCAATCCTTCAGTTACAGACATAGAAACAAAGGAGATTGTGATCCATGAGATGGCCCATATCCGGCAGAAGCACTGGTTCGACCTGTTGCTGATCGAGTTGCTATGTTTGTTGCAATGGTTTAATCCTGTTGTCTGGATTTATATCCGGTTCATCAGGCAAAATCATGAATATCTTGCCGATGAGGTAGCGCTGCAGCGCACATCCGATCCGGCTGTTTACAGAGCGGCTCTTCTCAACCAGATTGTTGGCTCTCCTGTCATCGTTCTGGCTAATTCTTTTAATTATTCAATTAACAAAAAAAGATTTAATATGATGAAAAATATAATAAGTTCACCTTACAGGAAAATGAGACTATTGCTCATCCTTCCTGTGATTGCTGTTGTATTGTATTCATTTGCAAAACCTGAATATAAATACATAAGTAATGTAGAAAGTAACGGCAGTTCAGTTGCTGTTTCATCCCTTATCACCAAAGAAGTAAAGGGCACGATTCTCCATCCCGATGGGAAACCATTGGAGGGTGCGGCTGTAGTTTTGAAAGGTACAACTCTGGGATCCATTTCTGATTCCAAAGGCTTTTTCCATATGATGGATGTTCCTGACGATGGATTGTTAATTATTTCCTATGTCGGATTCAAATCATCTGTGATAAAACCACTCTTCTCTTCCGATATGACAATTAAAATGGTTCAGGATACGGTATCCCTGAAAAGTATTGGAGTTCCACCACCACCACCTCCTCCTCCGCCACCCTCAAAAGTAACAAAGAGAAATTCTGATGCAGTAGCACCACCACCGCCTCCACCTCCTCCCTCAAAAGTAACGAAGGGCGATTCCGGGGTAGGGGCACCTCCACCACCTCCACCTCCTGCAAAGGTTTCGCAAATTGGTTCAGATGCGGGTGCCCCGCCACCTCCGCCTGTCCCAAAAAGAGTTCAAATAAGATCAGAGGATGGAAGCAAACCGCTTATTTTTGTTAATGG
>JANNKF010000478.1:0-2483 GCA_031396165.1 Bacteroidales bacterium
CCTGTACTCACTTAATAAGTCAGGCCTGTTGGTATAAATGATAAACCTAAAGGGCAAATCAAGATTCACCAGGTATTGCATCAATGGTCCTGGTTCACGAGCGCCAGGTAAAAATCCGCCGGCATAGGCAAATGTAGGTACTTCATTTGCAGGTTCCTTGGATCCTATTTCAGAAAGGTTAAAATCAAATCCCTGGGAAATTATCCTGATTTTATTATGAAATTCAGCATAATACCCCGGCAAAGCACTTTTAACAGGAATTGTTATGAAGTCTGCTTTTCTGCAAAACATCTTCTCCAGGTATTTGAAATAGAAAGGTTTTCGGAACGAGTCCAATCTATCCCCCATATATGGATCTCCGCAATCAGCAATCCAGGTATCTGCAATTCTGTGCTTTTCTGATCTTGCCAATGCCACTCCCCAGTGAACAGGATAAGGTACTGCAAAAGAGATCATCATGTCATACCCGGAATCATCCCTGAGCATCTTCTTTACCTTAAACATCTCTTCAATTCCCGGATACTCAAATAATATCGATAGTACTCTTGAAATGCTTCGGCTTATAAAAGAAAGTTGTTTTTGCCTGAAGTTATGAACTTTTGGGAAAACCGGCTTTTTCCACATTTTAAAAGTTATGGGAAACTCATTAAGGAAATCATTGTAATTATGATCTCTAAACTTGGTTATGACACTTACCTCATGTCCTTGCCTGTGAAACTCTTTTGCCAGTTCGGTTGCCCTGAAACTTCGGGGTGAAATCTCAGGATAAAATGCACTCGAAACTAACAGGATTTTTTTCTTTTCAGTCATTAAATTAACGAGGTTCAAGGTTCAAGGTTTCGGGTTCAAAGTTCAAAGTTTAAGGTTCCAGGTTTCAGGTTTAAGGTTCAAAGTTGGCAGTTGGCAAAAAGCAGTTGGCAAGTGTCAGTGTGAGTATATAAAAATCTCTTATTCTCAACCTCTCAGTCAGCTCTCCTCTCTTTACGCTTTACGCTTTACGCTCTACGCTCATCGCTCATCGCTCACCTCACACAACTCCCCCAGCTTCTCCACAATCCTCTCCGCCGCTTTCCCGTCCCACAACTCCGGAATTCCTCCCTTTTTCCAATTACCGGCAAATAATTTATCCATGGCTGGCTTAATGGCAGAAGGATTTATTCCTATTAATTCGTTTGTACCAATTGAAACTGTTTCAGGTCTTTCGGTATTATTACGTAAAGTAATACAAGGAATTCCGAGAACTGTCGTTTCTTCAGTGATACCACCGGAATCGGTTATTACTGCTTTAGCATTTTCGACCAGGTAGTTGAATTCGAGGTAGCCGAGGGGCTTAATAAGATGTAAGGTGTGAGCGGTGAGTAGTGAGTTGTGAGCTAAGAGTTTATTAATTATTATTTCAGTCCGGGGGTGGACAGGGAAAATGACCGGGATTCTCTGTGAGGAATCGATGATTGCAGTAAGTAAAGCTGAAAGCTGATTGTCATCGTCAACATTTGCGGGACGATGAAGGGTCATTACAATATAATTACCTTTTGTCAGCTTAAGCTCATCCCAGACAGGAGGCTTTGTAAATCTGTGCCGGTTATCTAAGAGGGTGTCGATCATCACATTGCCAACAAAGAAAACACGATCATCAGCAACTCCGTTATTTCGCAGATTAACTCCTGCCAATTCTGTAGTAGTAAAAAAGTAATCCGCAAGAGCATCGGTTACCATTCGGTTTATTTCCTCAGGCATTGAGAGGTCAAATGATCGGATGCCGGCTTCAACATGTGCAACTTTTGTATTAAGTTTTTTTGCCACAATACTACATGCCATTGTTGATGTCACATCTCCGACAACCATCACTATGTCAGATGGATTTGCAAGCAATTCTTTCTCGAAAGCAACCATGATTGAAGCAGTTTGTTCAGCCTGACTTCCTCCCCCACATGCAAGATTTACAGCCGGCTCAGGAATATTCAGTTCCCTGAAAAAAGTATCACTCATATTCCTGTCATAATGCTGCCCTGTATGCACTAGCCTATAATGTATACTTATATTTTCTTTCTTCTGACTTCCGACTTCCGACTTCCGACTTTCAATTGCATGAATAATCGGTGCAATCTTCATAAAATTCGGTCTGGCTCCTGCTATCAGAGTAATATTCATTACAATTAAAGATTCTGGTTTATAATTTTTGCAGGATTACCTGCGATAATAACATTACTGCCAAAAGACTTTGTTACAACACTTCCGGCACCTACAATAACATTATCGCCAAGTTGAACACCTGGCAGTATTATGCTGTTTGTCCCCAACCAACAGTTTTTTCCAATCCTGACAGGATCTGTATCTTTAATATGTTTGCTATAATCTTCTTTATTATGATTAGCAGAAATGATTTTAACCCCAGGAGCGAATATAGTATTATCACCTAAGTATATTTTATTTATTCCTGAAAAGTAACAGTTGCCAGCATTGGCAAAAGAGGGAGCAACATT
>JANNKF010000016.1:0-4016 GCA_031396165.1 Bacteroidales bacterium
CGTGGAGTAAGTCGTTTTTATTGAGATTCTGATAATTAGCAAAAATATTAATCACAACGCTTTATTTTAAAATTACGAAAATGCACTATTTTAAAGCAAACGATCGATGCTCGAGCAGTTTAAATCCGAAGGACGAAAAGGAGCAAAGACTGCATTAAGATTAATCGATAATTCTGAAGGTTTTTTGTCAGCAATTCAGGTGGGCATAACCCTGATTGGCATCATTACTGGTGTCTATGGAGGTATAAATATTGCAGACGATATCGGCCCGTTTTTCCAGCAGTATGAAATTTTTAAGGAGTCATACCACGAGATTTCATTAACAGTCACAATCCTGATTATCACTTATTTTTCTATCGTCATTGGCGAACTTGTACCTAAAACCATTGCTCTTAGTAATCCAGAGAAAGTGGCGATCAGAATTTCTATCCCCGTATTTTATTTTAGCCGGGCATTTTTCCCATTTGTAAAACTTCTCTCGTTTTCAACATCTGTGGTTAAAAAAATGATCGGAGTAAAAGAACGTAATGAGCAGCTTACCGAATCGGAATTGCGTCATATGATTAAAATTGCTTCAAATGAAGGTGTAATTGAGAAAGAACAGAATCTTATTCACGAGAAAGTATTCTATTTTTCCGATAAAAGGGCCAAGCACATAATGACACACAGGACCGACGTGGAGTGGATCGATCTGAATAACTCTGAAGAAAAGATAAGGTCGGAGATTATGAATTCCCGGCATAGTAAGCTTGTTTGCTGCCACGATAATATGGACAATTTTGTAGGCATAATTGATCTGAAAGATTACCTGGTCGCATTGAATTCAGACTCCTCTAAAAAAGCATCAGAACTGCTGATACAGCCGCTGATAATCCCCGAAAATGCCGATGCTTATAAAGTCCTTGATCTGTTCAGGATGAAGCAGATCCATTTTGGGATTGTTGTTAATGAATACGGAAGTTTTGAAGGGATCATCACTCTGCACGACATAATGGAGAATATAGTAGGTGATATACCTGATGAAGGTGAAACAGACGAACCCGACATTTTCATCAGAGATGACAAATCGGTGCTGGTAAGTGGTGATGCTCCTGTGGAAATACTGGATGGAATAATTGAAGGATTCAGAATAGATTTTGAAAAGATTGATTACTCAACAGTTGCAGGTTTCGTATTCGATAATATCAGAAAAATTCCACAAATTGGAGACAAATTCAACTATAAGGGATACACTCTGGAGATTGTCGATATTGACGGAAAAAGAATAGATAAGATCCTGATTAGTAAAGCAGGAAAACTACTAGCAATATAGATCTGCTCACGGCATTTATATTTATAGTTGTATTTAAGGGAGTTGTCTGCTTCCTTTTTATTTTTAAGCTATCATTCAATAAAGAAGCCAACCTGACATCCGGGAAATTTACCGTAAGAAAGCCATTGAAAAGAAATCAGTCTATTCAAATCGATTTGGGAGTGCTTACGACATCAACCAGGTAAGCTATTGATTTATAAGATATTCCTGAATGAAGGCTGAGTCCGGTCTCACAGGTGCGACTGTTTGAATACCCATGTTTAATGTACTCCGGAAGTTGTGATTTAAGGTTTTTCAGACCGTGTCTGTTGAGCTCCGGGAATGTGAAACCCCTGTCACCGGCAAATCCGCAGCAATTAGTTTCAGGTACAATTACTTCTCTGGCACAGATTTCCGCAAGGGTAATAAGTTTCTTCTCTAGTCCCATCTTTTTCATACTGCATACCGGAAATACAGTAATCACTTCGTCGAGTTTAGTAATATTAAGATGAGGAATAAGAAACTCCAGGATGAACTCTACCGGTTCATATAGTTTCAATGCAGAATCCATGTTTTCTTTCATTGTAAAGAGACATGGACTCATATCACACAGAACCGGATATTCACCATTCCTGCTGGCATCTAATAGTGCCATTTCAAGTTCTGCCGATTTTTTCTCCCCCGCTTTAGTATATCCCTTGCTCGAAAATGCCATACCGCAACAGAGATTATTCATATCCTCAGGAAAAATAACTTCATACCCTGCCTTATGCAACAGCTGAACCAGCTTTTCTGAAAGCTGTATTTCTTCTCTGTATTCGCGCGAAACACCCATCGACCTGTTGATGCACGATGGAAAATAAACCACCTTTCGCTTAGCCTCTCCATGCTTCCCGCTTTCAGTTTTTATCTTCCGGGTACCTTTTGGCATAAAACGATTCCATGCAGGAATTGTATTCCCCGACATAGCTCTTACAGCTCCTGAAATACCTGACATTACTCTACTACCCAGAATAATGTGGAGGAAATTAACAAGTGAGAGCACTGCTCTGGCAGATGAAGTAACCAGACTTATATTTTCGGAGATCCTGAGAGCCCTGTTCTGCGCAGCCGATGATTTCTCTGATCTCAGGTTTTTGATCAGTTTTCCTGTGTCAATCTTTACAGGGCAGGCCTGTGCACAAAGTCCGTCAGTGGCACAGGTTTCATCTCCGTCATATTTAAATGTTTTTTTCAGCGCAGCCAGAAGGTGTGTTTCATGTCCGCTTCTCTCCAGAGATTTAATTTCCCTGTGAACAACAATACGTTGCCTGGGTGTGAGAGTCAGATCTGCTGATACACATAAAGGTTCACAAAAACCGCATTCAGTGCATTTATCAATAATTTCACTTGCTGCCGGAAGCGGTTTAAGGTTTTTCAGATGAGAAGTGGGGTCCTCATTGAGTATAACTCCGGGATTCAGAATATTTTCCGGATCGAAAATCTTTTTTATTCCCTTCATCAGATTATATGCCTCTTTCCCCCATTCCATTTCAACAAATGGAGCCATATTACGACCAGTGCCATGTTCTGCTTTAAGCGATCCGTCATACTTATTTACAACCAGATCCGCTACCTCTGACATTAGCCTGCCATATCTGTCAGTTTCTTCTTTTATGTTAAAATCCTGTGTAAAAACAAAATGGAGATTGCCTTCGAGGGCATGTCCGAAAATAACAGCATCAGTATAGCCGTTCTTTATAAGCAGATTCTGCAGGTCAATTGTGGCTTCGGCCAATAGTTCAACAGGAAATGCCACATCTTCAATAATTACAGTGGTTCCTGTTTTTCTCATGGCTCCCACCGATGGGAAGAGACCTTTCCTTATTTTCCACAATAGCTCATACTCTGATGGGATATCAGTAAATGTAGTATCCATTACAACCGGTATAGCTTGTATCGACCGGCAGATTATTTCAATATTTCTACTTATTTCAATCTTATCTCCTCCAACTGTCTCCACAAGAAGAGCACAAACATCTTTCCCCAGATGCCTCAGGAATTCCGGCAACCCCTTCTCATTCTCAACAGAACGCAATCCGCATCGATCAATCATCTCAACAGCTGAAACAGGTGTTAATTTAATCAGAGATACTGCTTTGCATGCTTTTTCAACATTTGGGAACAACATAAGTGAGCTTGCTTTACATGGCTGCTCAATTACTGTTCTGTAGGTAATCTCAGAAATGAATCCCAGTGTCCCTTCTGAACCAATCATCAGATGTTCAATAATTTTGAATGGATCGGTAAAATCAATAAGGGCATTCAGACTGTAGCCTGTGGTATTCTTAATTCTGTATTTGTGTCTGATTCTATTCGCAAGTTGACTGTTGTTCCTTGCAGATGCTGCAAGTGACTCTATATCAGAAATAAACTGGTAATGCGATCTGACGAATAAATCTCTGGAAGAAGGGTCTTTCGTATCCAGAATTGATCCGTCTGCAAACAATATACGCATTCCATCTACGGTCTTATAAGAGTTTTCTGAAGTTCCGCAACACATACCGCTTGCATTGTTTGCTGCTATTCCGCCTATCATGGCTGAATTTATTGAGGCCGGATCGGGCCCTATCTTTCTTCCGAACGGAGCAAGCATCAGATTAGCTCTGCCACCCGTTAATCCGGGTTGAAGCCTTATTTCTGAACCATCATCGTTGATCACGAAATTCTTCCAGTTGCTTCCTGC
>JANNKF010000041.1:0-3024 GCA_031396165.1 Bacteroidales bacterium
AACATGTTATATAACATGTTTAATGATTGAACACAGTTGCATTTTGGAAGGACAATTATAAGCAATGAAGTTTCTAAGCAGACCCTATTTAAGACTTAACACATTATCTTTTGCCGGATTTATACAGGATATAGGATACCCGAAGCGAGATCTGCGATAATTCGGATCCTCTTTTGTAGGTATTCTGTGTAATATTCTGACCGGAGTAATACCTGAGCTCGGCGCTTATCTGCCCATAGTTATATCCAATACAGAACAACGTCCGTGATGTTGGTGCAAAGCTGTAATGAGTTTCTGAATGAAAAGCAATGTATGAACCGGAAAGTACAAAATCAGGAACAAAAGCACCTCGCAAAAAAAGCCTTTGACGCTGGTTAACATTCAGATAATATGTTATACCAATGGGAAGTTCGACCGTCTTATAATCGACAATATAGCCATCGTGCAATAGATTGAATACATTATCGGAATAATCCGATTTATAGGAATAATAGTTTGATTCAACGAAGAAACTCCATTTGTAATTATTAAATGGCAAAAGATATTCGGCTTCAACTCCAAAGCCCAAACTATTCTCAGGTGAAAAAGCTATTTTCGAAGCATCCGAAAAATCCTGAGCCTCCATTTTGATCCGGTTCACACTTGTACCTACTTTTAATCGAAAACTTCCTTTTTTAATTAGGCTGTTTTTAGGAACAACAAAATCAGAGACTTTGCATATGTGATAGTCAATAAAATACTGAATGAGGTCTTTTTTTGTATATGAAATCTTGTTTACTTTATCAGGATCGCTACACGATAAGTATTGCCTTAACTGATTTTGGTAAGTATTGTTTATCAAGTTCTGTTGGACAATACCCGGAGTAATTTCCACCCGGGATTCCTTGTAAAACAAAGGTTCGATTGACGAATTCCCGATGGAGTAAAAGA
This sequence comes from Bacteroidales bacterium, assembly GCA_031396165.1. Lineage (GTDB taxonomy): Bacteria > Bacteroidota > Bacteroidia > Bacteroidales > VadinHA17 > LD21. The sequence continues at coordinate 931 of JANNKF010000041.1, forward strand.
AATGGGTTTTCCCCTCGTCAAAATAGGAATAAAGGGATGCTAAATTGCCTGCAACGAGAATTTTTAAGTAGGCATGTCCTTCCTCCCATTCAGGACTTTTAATCGTGTCTTTCAGTTGTGTAATCCGATCGGTTGAAACATCAATTTTAATTAATGCTCTGACGCATTTTAATTCATTTTCAATTCCAAATTCCTCAATTTTAGCCAGTTCAATTCTTTCAATTTTTTTGTTGCCGTTTAATTTATATTCAAAATTCATCAAAGATTCGGCATTACCGCTATTCCTGATTAAACAATCCGATTTTTTGTGGTTATTGGTAACAATGTATCCATCAACAAATTTCATTTGGGCAACAGAAAAAAGCGTTACACCAGAAAAAAAGATGGAAAGAATAATGTACTTTGAATTCATGATAACAGGACTAAAGATTGAATTCTATGTCAGATCAATTTATAAGTGCCAAGATTAAATAGTGGTTCAAAATATTGCAGCGAAAGGCAAGCAAAAAATAGGCGGGGTCAAACGACCCCACCAATAATTTAAAATGTTCTGTTGGCTTATTGCATTGGTATATAAACGTTTATTTCAGCAAGGAACGCATAAAAATTAGGTCCTTCCAGTGCAACATATTTGATATATCTTGCGGCTGGGATGGCTGGAAGAGTTAAGCAGCTGAATTTTTGACCGGCATCTGTACCCGCATCCATTCCGAATGTTCCGTAATCAATCCAGCTAATACCATCATTGCTGTAAAAGAACTGGTGTTTTTTTTGTCCGCCACCATTTCCTTTTCTTCTGAAGACTTCAATGCTTGCAATGGATACCTGCGCACCCATATCAACGCTAAACCAGTGAGGATATCCGGGACTGGCACCATCCCATTGAGAATGCCAAAATGTATTCAATTTATCGTCAATTGCTGCAGTAGCCAATCCGTTTGGTGCACCTTCACCTGGTTCTTCAGTATCAAATCCTGTAATTGCCCAACCTGCCTTACTGACTTTTGCCAGGTAATTTACCGGCAAAGTAGTCCATGCAGTATGAAAAGTATCAATTGCGGCCTTTTCAGGAACATACACCGATTGAAAAGATAACGGTGTACCCGGCTTCCGGTTGACAAGGGTTATCTTTGAAGAATCGGGCAATAAAAACAGGGTTTTAACGCCATCTGTCTCCGTTGTATAGCGGATAGAGGTCCCTCTTTCAAGATCGTCCGCGGTCAACCACAAAGCCTCAAGTTTCACTCCATTATAATCAAACCCGTTGCTTGACCTTGCCACGAGGTTTGACCTGTACAAATCGCCATAGACCGTTCCTGCAATAGATACTTTAATTGAACGGTTACCAATTGCATTGTAAGTATAAACATCGAAGATATAAGATTTCTCTGTAAGATTTGGTATGATCATATTCAAGGAATCCATATCTTTCGTCTTTACGAAATCAAAAATCATTGAATCCGCCTTGTCGTTCCAATAAACAAGAATCTTATTCACATTATAGGCATTATTCAGGTATCCTGAGAGTTGAATCCTGTTTTTTCCTGAATACGAAACCATCGAATCCACTTTAGCAAGGTAAACAATTTCTCCTCCTTTGATGTATTCCTTGTGAAAATCCATCATGTCTTTGCATGAATAGATTCCTGCAACAATTGATGTAATCAGCAGTAATTTATAGAATGATATTCTCTTCATCGTCGCTTTTTTTTAGTTGTAAACTTGAATAATATTCCCCCACCACGATAACTCCTGGAAGTCGATAAATCCGGCACCATCCCAGGTTTCCCAAACCACAAAGCGGAAATACCTGATTTGAGATGGAGTAGTGGACTGGTCAAAATCGTATTCATCGCCGTTGATTCCATGTTGGATATCTTCGTCAGTAACAGCCCCCCCCGGTCCTGAAGGTTTGTTCGAAATACAAACCTCTCTGAGTTTTTGCCATTGAGCCAGATTATCAGGATTTGCCGGCATTTCAGCCGCACCATAAACATCGTATTTCTTAGGATTTCCATGAGAATAAAACCAGCCTGTATCATTAGGACCACGCTGATATACTCTAAACCTGCTCAATGAAGTCTTTACGCCAAG
>JANNKF010000053.1:0-3474 GCA_031396165.1 Bacteroidales bacterium
TGCGCAAAAAGTCCGGAAGACAGAAAAAGTAACAATACTATGCTGGCAAACCTTGTCATCAGGCGCAAATATAGAAAATAGAAATCCACTAACCACAAAAATCACGAAGGATTAACATGAAGGTCACAAAGAGTTCTGGCATGTAGTATCCCTTTGTATCCTATGTGATCTCAATAGCAATCGTGACTATGTATTCTTTGCGTTTAAAAATATTTTTTGAACTCTTAATCGACATTATCATTCAGGTAAGCGTTGTTCTCCCGAAGTACCGGTTCGTCATTATCGCCTGAAGTTAATGTGAATTTAGACAATTTACTCTCGGCAGCACTGTCGGATCCACCTATTGCCATATTACGTCGCACATATGCCGGAACATCCTCGAAAGTGTCGATATTTTCTTTCATGGTTTTATTTGAAAGTCCCTCCTTTTTTAACATGTTCTGAATATGCTTCACCTTCCTGAGGGTAGTCTCAGATTTTTTATCAGACTCTTCTTCCTCCTGCTTTCTCTGGTTCCTCAAATCAATAAGCTCTTCACTGCGTTCGAGATTGAAATCAATTATGCCCTGTTCTTCCTCAAAATCTGTAATAATTGATTTTTTTCCTTTCTCATGAACCGTAAAACTATCATACTCTGTGGCCGGAATAATACGGCTTGGAATAGCATTCCTATTTGAAAGCAACTCAACCTTTGAGGGTTTTTTAGGTTTATAAGGCTGAAAAAGGCTGTTTGACTCAAAACCTGTTGCTATTACAGTAACACTGATCTCTTCATTGAGATTATCATCCTTCGATAAACCTCTTATTATCAGGGCATCATCTGAAGCTGATTCATACATATAATCAGTTATTTCCCCGAGTTCATCCATCGTAAGTTCATGTTCTCCTGTACCTGAGGATATATTTATAAGGATGCTGTTTGCGCCGGTCACATCGTTGGAATTAAGAAGCGGTGATGAAAGTGCATTCTCGATTGCTTTTCTGGCCCTGTTTTCACCTGAAGCTTTTCCCATTCCCATTATTGAAACGCCAGAATTTTTCATAACAGTCTCAACATCAGCAAAATCAACATTGATATAACCGGTTACAGTTATTATCTCCGCAATACCTTTCACAGCAGTTGCCAGTATATCATCCGCTTTTGCAAATGCAGTTGAAACAGGCTGATTACCATAGATTTCCCTCAGCTTTTCGTTGTTTATAACCAGCAGGGAGTCAACATGATCCTTTAACTCGGTAACGCCATCTATGGCCTGACGAATGCGGACTTTCCCTTCAGATTTAAACGGGATTGTGACCACTGCAATAGTAAGCAATCCTGCATCCTTGCAAGCCTTGGCGATAACCGGTGTAGCTCCGGTACCTGTTCCCCCGCCCATTCCTGTGGTAATAAACACCATCTTGGTATTGCCCGACAAAGCGTCCATAACATCGTCGATATTTTCGATGGCCGCCTGTCTTCCTACCTCGGGTTTGCTTCCGGCTCCCCTGCCTTCGGTAAGAGATTCACCGATCTGGACCTTAATCGGCACCTGGCTCTTTGTAAGTGCCTGGTGGTCAGTATTGCAAACTACGAAGTTTACATCCTTTATCCCTTTCTCAAACATGTGATTCACAGCGTTATTGCCGCCACCACCAATCCCGAGAACTTTAATAATCGACGATCTCTCTACGGGCAGATCAAAGTTCATTATATCGTCTGACATAGCGTTGTATTTTAATTATTTAATTGGCTGATCTTCAACCTCAAACATTCTTGAGAGCATGCTTTTTATCTTCTCGCTCAGAGGAATCTTTTCATCTTCACGTGAAGCTGATGCAAAGGATCCGACTTCTACTTCTACATCTTCTTCAAGCTCAACTTCCGGCACTGCTCTGGAAACGACTTTTGGTTTTACAAATTCGTCTGCACTGCCTGCGTTGAATGATTTTTTATAGGTTTCAAGATATTCAAACCCACGCATTATCAAACCCACACTTGTGGCATACATAGGCTGACAAATCTCATTTCGTGCACTGCCGGCAAGGTGTTCATTCGGCAAGCCAATCCTGACATCCATTGCAGTTTTGAACTTCATAAGCTGGGGAAGGTGTTTGAGCATTGCTCCTCCGCCTGTTACAACAACTCCTGCTGCCAGTTTATCGGCATACCCTGAGTTTTGAATCTCAAAATTGACCGCATCAATAATCTCTTCCATCCTCGACTGAATTATATAGGCAAGGCTCTTGAAGGAAATCTCTTTTGGCTCTCTTCCACTTATTCCGGGAATAGATACAACTTTATCTTCAGGTGCAATGTCGCCAAGGGCAGATCCGTATTGTATCTTCAGCTGCTCAGCATGACGCTGAAGAATTTGGCAACCCTCCTTGATATCTTTTGTAACAACATTCCCGCCAAAAGGTATAACCGCAGTGTGTCTTATTATATTATCATAATAGACAGCAACATCAGTTGTACCACCGCCAATGTCAATCAGAACAACTCCTGCCTCTCTTTCATCATCAGTAAGAACAGCATCTGACGAAGCAAGTGGTTCAAGGATCATGTCCTTAACCGTGAGGTTCACTTTCCGTATACATTTTTCTATATTCTTTGCAGCGGCAACCTGACCAATTACAATATGGAAATTAGCTTCCAGCCTCCTCCCGCACATGCCTATCGGACTCTTCACCCCGGTCTCGTTATCAACTATAAAGTTCTGGGGGATAACATGAATGATCTCCTCCCCGATATCAATATGAATCTTATGCATGTCCTCAATCAACCTGAAGACTTCCTCCTTCTTTATTTCATCTTCATAATTATCGCGGGTGATATAACCGCGGTTCTTCATGCTTTTAATGTGCTGACCGGCAATACCGACAAACACTTCGGAGAACACGATGCCTGATCTTTTCTGGACATCGTCAACGGTGGTCTGAATAGCGGAGACTGTTTCTTCAATATTAAGAACAACACCCCTCTTTACACCTTTGGAAAGAGCTTTGCTGAGTCCGAGAATTTCAATTTTGCCATTCTCGTTTTTCTTACCGACAATTGCCACAATTTTTGTGGTTCCTATGTCGATTGCTGCTACATACTGTTCCTTTTTGTTCATAAGTTATGGTTGTTTCTGATTATCTCTTTTTACAAACTATCTGATCTTTAAATTCAAGGTTAATATGCGAATATTTGTTCCAACCTACCTGAGGTGAAACCTTCTCGTAGAATGCTGCAAGGTTCCTCAGCTTTCCTTCGAGGTTTTCAGTTGTTCCCAGGTGAATCATCTGGTTCCCAACGCGTGGTATCAGGTCGATCTCATCATTATTGTCAACATAGATCTGATCGATCTGGGCCGACCAGAAGCTGTCGTCCTTTATATAATCAACCAGGTAATAGATATCTTTAAGAATTGAGTTTTTAATGCTTGTATCGAGTACACTTACGCCATTTAGCATGGCATTGCTTATATTTATGTTTCCACCTACCACATG
>JANNKF010000063.1:0-2137 GCA_031396165.1 Bacteroidales bacterium
ATATGAAAAAAAAGAAGCTCATAAAATAAAGCTGAACGTTTCGCCTTATCATCCCCCATTCTTGAAATTTCACGCATCCCATACATAGGCAGGCCAAGAGCAGCAACTATTATAAAATTCTGACAAAATGAAAGAATAAAATTGCAGGTGCCTAACCCTTCAGCCCCAATAACTCTGGACAGATATGGAAATGTAAGTAATGGAAATAATAAATTTGAACCTGTGAGAACAAGGTTATATATGAAATTTTTTTTAATACTTATTCCCATGGTTTGAAACTCTCCTTATTCAGATGGTTAAGCTTAATAATTGCCCTGCTCGGAGATGCAACACTCAGGTAACTTTTCTCTATTTTTTTCGTATAAATATGATGGTTATACCTGTGTATATAAAAATCCATATCACTTTGAGTTTCATCCTTTGAGCCAGTCTGCTCATTTTGAACTTCATACTGAGTCAGGTCGGTAGTTATTCCTACACCTATGGCTTTCAGTAAAGCTTCCTTACGTGTCCATAGAAGAAAAAACCTGTCAGTTGAATTTCCACCAGGATGCTGAATAAACTCCTGATCACCGGTGCTGAAATAAGATTTCACAATTGATGACAGATCGGCTTTCCTGCTAATGTTCTCCATATCTATTCCCACATTATAATACTGAGAAACAGCAACTGCAAATGATTGTTTAGTATGAGTGATATTAAAATTATAAGACAATCCCTCAAGTGTTGGTTTATTAAAAGCATCTCTTCCAAACCGGATTTTGTCTGGCCGTGTCATCAGTCTTGATGCAAGAATCAATCTCAGGTAAGCATGACTGAAAACATATGTATCCCTGTCTTCTGTAAAATGAAATTTTTCAGCACGTTTCTGTTCTTCCTCTGAAATAAATCTGATTACATCAGGGTAATTAACCCCAAGATCCGTAGTGTCAGAATAAAAGACTTCAACTTCAACAGGCACCACTGATTCTATACGGCTTTTTGTTGCATCCCTGGCCATACTTGCACAGTCCGGATAATGATGATTTTTTACCTGCATCATGATTTGCTATTTAATTCACCGGAAACCTGAAAATGATATTTTTTGAATTCCTTTTTCAGTACATCAGCACTCCTCTCATTTTCAAAAATTGTTGTATGATCTGCCTCAAGAGGAATAAGTTTTATTTTGTTAACCAGGTTATCCCAACCCAAAAACTTATAAGATGAATTATTATCGATTGTTTTGAACAACAAAATATCACCATTGAATTTTCCGGGGACATACTTTTGCGTTAGCTTTCTATACTTATCGATCATATAGAAATTTCTTTTTTCAGAGGGAATTGGGCTTTTCAATATAATATACCATTTACAAATGATAATTTTAAAATATCTGATCATTCCCATTTTAATTGGTCGCAGCAGATTACTTCTTATGATCCTGTATAAATTTGAATTCCATATAAACGGTTCAACCGCAAATGGACTGATGCTATCAATCAAAACAAGAAAAGGTACCTGTTTCCCTGTTGACTGAAGCTGAAGCGCCATCTCAAATGCAAGGACACCACCAAATGAAAACCCTGCTATGAAATAAGGTCCATCGGGACAAACAGAAAGAAGCATTTTGAGATAGGCTCCTGCCATCTCCCTGACATTACTATAGCGGATATCTTCACCTTCTGATCCGGGATGAAAGAATCCATAAACAGGTTGATCAGATCCCATATGACTGCTTAGCAGGTAATTACCGTTATCTCCATGTACAAGAAAAATCGGAATTTTGGTTCCCTCCGTATTAATTGGCATAAGGTTAGAAAATTCCTCCGGCCAAAAATATTTTATAAGTTTTCCTTTATAAGTTTTCAGGTTTTCGATCAGTTCAGGAGTGATATTTTCCTCCGGGCCCCTGAATTTAAGACGGCCGGCAGAAAAATAAATCTCTATTTCTTTTGATTTAAGTTCCTCAATCAGTTCAGCGATACTCATTTTATTCAAGATCTAGATTATCAAAAGTTTTTGAGATTCCATAAATCACATTTCAGTCTTTAATACATCGAACAGCTAAACCTGAATTTTTATCTATGCTACCAGTTACAAGTGTGGGGACATCAAAGTCGAGCAATCTGTAAAGGGCGAGGTTTCCGGTTCCTGT
>JANNKF010000010.1:0-17770 GCA_031396165.1 Bacteroidales bacterium
GAGGCGAAGCTCAGGGAGATGAACCAGCAGGAACAGCCCGAGGAGTACCGCTTTCTTCAGGAGGAGGTTCTTTTCCCGCTCAGGCAGCGGATCATCGATCTTCAGACCGCACTGAATGTGAACCAGCAGGGGGTAATAACCTACGACCTTCTAATCAGGAACAATGAAGAGCTCATTAAGGGAGTCGAGCGCAGTGTAACTATAACAACCGTTGCCTTAAGTGTTGGTGTGACCGCTCAGTTTGCTCTTAACAAGCAACGTATTGTACTCGATGCAGTCAAAGGAACCAAAGAGATAACCGAGAAGATCCTTCTTGGAAACGCAGAAACACTTAAGACACAAGGCGTTGAGATCCAGAAAGGCGCTTCGGAGCCAACAATTGCTGTGGAAGTTCTTGCCAACGCTTTTACAAAGCTAAATGAAGCAGTTGACGAGCTTTCAACATTCAGGATCAATGCTTTGGTGGGAATGAAGGAATCTATCGGTAAACTTGAAGATCTGACACAGAAAGGCCGTGAGACGATCGAAAGAATGGAAAAAGGTGAAGCCGTAAGAAAGAAAGCTTTCGTGGATATAACTGCAGACGATCAGATCTGAAGCACATTAAACATTGTTACAAACAAAATTTAAAAAGTATTGACATGAAAAAGAATTTTTTTCCTCTTTCAGTAATTATGACAATAGTCGTTATTACTCTCGGAATATTCATAACATCTTTTACCTCTGATAAATACAAAAGGGAATCACCCGTTCCGGCACAGAAGGAATTCACAGTCGCGTGGTCAATCTATGCAGGCTGGAACCCCTGGGCGTATGCCGGCAGCTCCGGGATACTCGATAAATGGGCCGCACAGAATGGAATTAAGATAAAGCTGATCAGGATGGACTACATGCCATCCATAGAGGCCTTCACAACACCCTCAGTAGATGCATGTGTAATGACGAACATGGACTGCCTGACTATCCCGGTTGCCGGTGGGATAGCATGTTCTGCGATAATCGTCGGTGATTATTCAATCGGTAACGATGCCCTGATCGTAAGAAATAATCTCACGATACCGCAACTCAAAGGAAAGAAGATAAATCTTGTCCAGTTCTCCGTTTCTCATTATATGTTATCCAGGGCATTGGATATGAATGGCATGACGGATGATGATGTTAAGATTATCAATGTCAATGATAGCGACATTGGTCCTGCATTCATAGCAAATAAAGACCAGGAAGCAGTTGTTACATGGAACCCGTTGGTGATGGAAATTATGAAGACCCCCGGGGTGAAGAAAATATTTGATTCATCACAGATCCCAGGTGAAATACTCGACCTGATGGTTGTAAAAACAAAGGTGTTGCAGGCCAATCCGGGCCTGGGGAAAGCCCTTGCCGGAGCATGGTTCGAAGTGATGGCTATCATGTCATCAAGGACAGATAAAGGAAAAGGAGCACTGGAAATCATGGCAAAGGCTGGTGGTTCGAGTCTTATAGAATACCAGAACCAAATGAAGACCACCGCAATGTTTTATAAAGCCGCCGATGCTGTCGCTTATGCGAACGGTGAGGATATAAAGACAAACATGCGACGTGTCAGGAACTTCTGCTCAAAGTATGAATTGTTGGGTGCCGGTGTCAAAGCTGATGACTTAGGTATTAAATTCTCAGATGGAACTATCGTTGGAAACAAAGACAAAATTCTGTTTTTTTACGATGCCAGCTATATGCAGGGAGCATCTAAGTAAATCAGGAAAAGCCAGATTGATATATACTAACACAACAAAATATGGTTCCCTTGCGGTTAAATCTAACCCTTAAAAACACGGTATTGTGGCTGAAGAGGTTATCAAAAAAAACACTTGAAGCATTCAGGCGATTTCCCCGCATTATTGCTGAAGAGCTGTCTAGTATTGGTAGTGAATTCCTGAATCTGATTAAGAATTTTCACAGGCTCAGAACTATTCCCGGCAGGCGGATCTCACTGCTGCTTTCATTGATATTCTTTCTTGTATGTATTAAACTCTATTATAACACGTCCAAAGAGAGACATGCAGAGAACCCACAGGATAAGCTGGTTCCAACAGGTGAACAGTTATGGTCGGGTTTCAGGAAAACTGTTTTTGAAGTAAATATCAGGGAAGAGTACGATGCAAATGGGGAAATAATCATAAGTAACCTTCCCACTACATTCAAAGAAGCCCGTAATTATGACAGACAAATGCTTGAAGCCGGGAAATTCGCCAACAAGTGGGAAATGTGGAAAACAGGATCTGCAAGAGCATACCTGAAACAGGGCGAATCACTTCTCTGGCAGGATACCAAAGCGAGTGGTAAGCGTATTCTGATATCTATGGTTTTCATTTTCGCCGGCATTTATATCGGATTATTCATGGGTGCATTTCCCTACGCGGAAAAAATATTATACAGGTTCGTTCTGTTCTTTGATAAAATACCGGCAATTGCTGTTCTTCCGATTCTTTTTATCGTTTTCGGTCTGGGAGAGACTTCCAAGATCGCACTTATAGTAATAGGTGTTGCCCCGACAATAATTCTGGACACTTATCTCAAGGTTAAAGAGGTGCATGATGAGCAGCTTGTCAAAGGCATGACCCTGGGAGCAAGCCAGACGGAGGTTGTTTTCAGGATAATTTTTCCTCAAATCATGCCAAAGGTGTTGGATACTGTACGGCTGAATTTCAAGTCAGTCATCCTGTTTCTTATTGCCGGCGAGGCCCTGGCAGCGGAAGCAGGAATCGGATATCGCATATTCGTTGTAAGGCGATATATGGATATGGCAACAATCTTTCCTTATGTTGTCTGGATAAGTATGCTGGCATTCATGGTCGACATGGCATTTCGTATCTGGATCGGAAGGCAATATCAGTGGTTGAACAAGTAAGAACTATATTTTATGGAAAAAACAATTGACAGGAAATATGTTATAGAATTGTTCAACGTATACCAGCAGTACGGCAAACGGGTTGTCCTGAATGATATCAGCCTGCGAATCCGCAAGGGAGAGTTTGTATCTATTGTCGGTCCGACTGGTTGTGGCAAGTCAACATTGCTTCGAATGATCCTGGGCTCTGAAACACCCAGTAAGGGGGTTGCTGCGATGGAAGAAAACATTATTAAGCGCCCTGATCGCCGTAGGGGCATTGTCTTCCAGAAATATTCATTATTCGATTTCATGAGTGTCAGGGAAAATGTGATGTTTGGTTTGGAGCTTGAACATTTCAACCTGTCAGATAATTACTTCAGGAAAATAGTTCCTTTCATGTACCGTAAGAAATTGAAGACGTTCAGGGAAGAAGCTGATCATTTTTTAGAGAAAGTTGGCTTACTGGGTCATGCAAACAATTTTCCTCACGAGTTATCGGGAGGACAAAGGCAACGGGTTGCCATAGCTCAGGCAATGATAATGAAACCGCAAATTCTACTGATGGACGAGCCGTTAGGCGCATTGGATGTAGGAACCCGTGAAACTATGCAGATTTTCATCCAGGAACTTTGGGGTCAGACGGAGCAGACAATCCTGTTTATTACCCACGATCTGGAAGAAGCTATTTTCATGGGGACAAGGCTCATCGTCTTGTCTCAATACTACAAAAATGAAGGACAATCGGGTTCGAAGATAGTTCAGGACTTAAAGATTCCCTGGCCACAACCTCGTCCAACCACAATAAAGCACACCAGGGAATTCAATGATATAATGGAAGGAATCCGTCACGCCGGACTTAATCCAACCAGCTTGCAGGATATTAAAGATTTTAATATTCAGCACGAGGATGCATTGTATTCAGTGAAAAAGTACGGAGAAGAGTAACGGGCTTCTTACACCTCTATTAATATGGAAGAAAATATCAGTCCTTTATTTCAGGAAGCAATAAAAAAACTTACGGGAGAGCTTGAGAATACAAAGAAGCTTTATCAGCAGAAAACCGCTGATCTGTTAAAAGTAAGTAATAAGTCTGCAGAGCTTGAACAACAGATCATTCAGCTTAACTCGAAAATCAGCGGAATGACAGGTATTCTTGCAAAAGCTAAAGAGAAGTTGTTTGAACAGCGTGATATGCTCGAAGCTCTCACCAGAGAACCACTCCCTCTTGCCACGGTTATCAAAACGTATATGAATGATCCGGGTGTATGGGCCGATCATGGAAATTATTTCAGGGATAATGCCGGATCGGGTGAATACAAAACTGGCCTTATAGTGCGTATTAAGCCCGACAGTGAAAGGACGCACGAGTCAATTTCAGAAGGAGAAATCAAGGCCAGGCCAAAACGCGGGTGGGTGACTGTTGCCTTCACAGATGGTAAGAAAGGTGATTACAGCACTGATGATCTGCTCCTGAAAGACCGTGATGCTATGGACAGAGATCGTTATGGCACTGCAGTCCTCTATTTCGAAGGGCGGCTTGTTGAAGTAATTTTCCCCAAACATCTGCATGGGAAACTTTTGCCAGGCGATATGGTAAGGCTTTCACCTTCTACAAAGCAGATAGTAGATAAGACAGATGGTATTGTGGCCGGGAATATTGGTATCATCACTGAAATTGTGGATGAGGAGAGTTGTGAAGTTGCTGCCGGTAGTGGTAAATCGGTAGTTTATAAGGGTCATTTCTCTGATATGAAGAAAGGCGATCGTGTTGTGCTCGATCTCTTTAATACTATTGTAATAAGGAATCTTGGGAATATTGAGACGAGTTATACTCTGAGTGACTGGAAAGATGTGTCATGGGATGACGTTGGCGGACTAACGGAGGCAAAGCGCACAATGCGTGAAATCATTGAGGGTCCAAGTCAGTTTAAGGAGTTGTATGAGTTCTACCATAAAAAACCGGTGAAAGGGGTTTTGCTCTTCGGTCCTCCGGGTTGTGGAAAAACTCTCCTCGCTACTGCAATTGTAACTTTAGTGGCTAAGATGTACGGCAAGAATAAAAAAGAAGCAATGCAGTCGGGATTCATTTATGTCAAAGGTCCGGAATTACTGGAAATGTGGCTGGGGAAATCAGAGGAGGCTATCAGGAGCCTGTTTGCCAGAGCTAAGGCCCACAAGGTGAAGTATAACTTTCCGGCTATTATTTTCATCGATGAGGCAGAGGCGTTGCTTCGAAAACGTGGTTCCGGAATTAGTTCTGATATCGAAAGCACTACGGTTCCGACATTTCTCGCAGAAATGGGTGGAATGGAAGATTCGGGTGCCCTTGTTTTACTTGCGACCAACAGAGCAGATATCCTTGATCCGGCGGTCGTTCGCGATGGCAGGGTCGATGTTAAGGTTTATGTTTCCCGTCCTACATTAGAGAGTGCGAAGGAAATATTCAACATTCATTTGAGTAAGGTGCCGCTTTCACGAGGTCTGAAGAAGGAAGATGCTGCTGCATCTGCCGCGAACAGGTTGTTCTCCGAAGACTATAAATACTATGCAGTAATTGACCGCAAAGATCCTAAGGTCCCGAAGTACTTCCTGCTAAAGCATATTGTCAATGGGGCCTTAATTGCAGGTATTGTGGATAAAGCAACAACCCTTGCTATCCGTCGGGATGCAGATCAACCTGACAGGAACCCCCGGGGTCTCATGAAACAGGATTTGCTTGATGCTATTGACCTTGTGTTCAAACAAAATATAGGGCTCGATCATCAGGAACCTGTGGATGAGTTTGTTGAGAATGAGGGCATTGAGGTTGCAGGGATGGAAAAGTGTGTTACTTTGAAATAGAGTCAGTCATGAAAAGGCGATTCAGGCAGAAACAGGATTTGGCACCAAAGGACGACCCGGAAAGTAAAAAAGATACTTCGGAGGACCGTGCTGAGGATAATGTTAAAATAGATGATGTTATCGGGGAGATTGATACTTACCTGGAACCTCATCCGGAGACTCCTGAAAAACAGTAACCCAGGCAAAAAGCAAACAGACACTAAAGGAATATTTTGATTATTCTCGATTTATATTAAGGATCTTTAACAGTCTGAAATCCTTTTTTATAGTAATTTAACCATGAATAAAAAATAGGAGATTTTACAATGAAATACAATTTGAAAAGTACGATTGTAACATTTGTTACAATATTCATGTCAACAATCCTTATAACTGCACAGGAACCTGCCCATCCCGCAGCTGCACCGGCTGCAAGACCAGCATTCCGGGCACCGGCAAGAGTTATCTCTCCGGAGATACTGCCCGACAATAAAGTAACTTTCAGAGTCTATTCAAAAGATGCATCATCAGTTACTGTATCAGGTGAATGGAAATCAGGTCCGGGTGAACAGCTTGTAAAAAATGACACTGGTATGTTTTCAATTACAGTCGGCCCTCTGAATACGGAACTCTATGGTTATTCCTTTACTGTTGATGGCGTAAGAACGATCGATCCGAATAATGTACAGGTCAGACGTGATGGTGTCAGATATGAAAGTTTTTTCATTATTCCCGGACAGGAAAGTGACCTCTATTTTCAGAAAAATGGTGTACCTCACGGAACCGTTACAAAAATATGGTACAAGTCTGCGGTACTCGATATGGACCGCCGTGTCTATGTTTATACACCTGCAGGATATGAGAACAGCGGAGTTAAATATCCGGTTTTCTATCTGCTTCATGGGGCAGGCGGCGATGAAGATGCCTGGACTACAATGGGAAGAACTGCCCAGATTATTGATAACCTTGTTGCGCAGGGAAAAGCCAAACCGATGATTATTGTTATGACAAATGGTAACGCGAATCAGGCAGGTGCACAGAATGAAGTTTCCCCGGTTCAGGTTCAGGGACAGGCACAGACAGGAATGGCCTCTTACCAGCGTCTGGCAGGGAAGTTTGAGGAGCACCTTGTAAAAGATGTGGTACCCTTTATCGAAAAGAATTTTCGCACTCTTACCGGAAAGGAAAACCGTGCGATTGCAGGATTATCAATGGGAGGCGGGCATACCCAGACTATTGCAAACAATAATCCCGGATTATTTAATTATATAGGAGTATTCAGCATGGGAATCATGGGTAGCAACCCCAATAATCCGGATGCTGCGAAAATTGAACAGGAAAGGGATGCAAAAATAGAAGTGCTCAAAAACAGTGGCTATAAACTTTACTGGATTGCATGCGGCAAGGATGATTTTGTTTATCAGAGCGTTATCACTCTCAGAAATACTCTCGACAAACATAATTTCAAATACGTATACAGGGAGAGCACGGGAGGACATACCTGGGCAAACTGGAGGATCTATCTTTCCGAATTTGCGCCTATGCTTTTTAAATAAGCCTATTTAATTGGTTTCTGTTTCTATACTTTAATTTCAATACCTACCGGACAATGATCCGAGCCTGTTATCTCCTCGAGAATAAAGGCATTTTTTACTGATGGAAGGAATGACTCGCTGACAAGAAAATAATCTATTCTCCAGCCGACATTCTTTGATCTTGCGTCTAATCGGTAGCTCCACCACGAGTATCTGTCAGTCTCTTCTGGATGCAAACGACGGAATGTGTCAGCAAATCCGCCTCCGGTAATCATGTCCATTCCATCAATTTCCTCCTGCATATAACCTGCTGTTTTATTGTAATTGGCTTTCGGCCTTGCAAGATCAATTGGTTTGTGAGCAACATTCAGGTCACCACAAATAATAAGAGGTTTGGTCTTTTCAAGATTTTTCAGATAATTAAAAAATGCTCTATCCCACTCCTGTCTGTAGTCCAGCCTTTTAAGCTCACTGCCTGAATTTGGAACATAAACATTTACCATAAAAAAGGCTTCATACTCCAGGCATAATACCCGACCTTCATTATCATGTTCCTCAGTATTAATACCTTTTGTCACATTCAGGGGTTTGATTTTTGAGATAACTGCTGTTCCCGAGTAGCCTGGTTTAGTTGCCGAGTTTGAATAGATATGATAGCCAATAAGTGGATTAAGGGCTTCGGCAACCTGATAGTCGAGAGCTTTTGTTTCCTGGAGGCAGAGTACATCAGGTCCCAGGAGTTCAATTTCATTAAAAAAGGTTTTTTTTGCAATGGCACGAATTCCGTTTACATTCCATGATACAATTTTCATAGCTTGAGGTTTGATGATATGTAAAACTAGTAACAATGGTTAAACAAACATTGGAAGAATAGGTTTCAGGCAAAATAAATGATTAATATATTCCGTCAACATTAATCAGGTCGTCAGCTTCTCCATTTAAGGTCATAACCAGGGCAAACATTAAAAAATCAACTATTTAATGTTTACAAATCAAAATATTAGTACTTTTGGAGTAAGAATATTATTGTTTTTAATCATAGAAAGAAAGATGGCTGAAGTTTTATATATGATCAACGAGGACAGAAATCTTCCGTGGAATGATATACCTCCCTTACCTATTAGAAAAGAACTTTATCAAACAATAGAAATTTTGGAGAAACTTGGCGATGCAAAAGCATCATTGGCAAGACTTCAAGGACGCAGTGTAGTTATTCCAAATCAAGGATTGTTAATAAATACAATAAGCTTACAGGAAGCAAAGATTTCAAGTGAGATTGAGAACATATTTACTACAGATGATGAGTTATACAAAGCGTACAGCGATAAAACGACAGAGACAAGCGGAGCACCAAAAGAGGTTTTAAGATACAGGGAAGCTCTTTGGTCTGGTTATAACTATTTAAAAGAGAAGGGGAAGTTTGATCAAAGCTACTTTATCAGGGTATTTCAGGAAATAATGCAAACAACAGACACTATTCGTCCGGCTTTTCTGAATACGACTATTAAACAAGGAGGTACAGGTCCAAATGCAGGTCAGATAATCTATACTCCACCCAGAGATATCAGTGTAATTCAAAACAGGTTGGACAATCTTATAAGCTTCCTGAATGATGATGAGAAATACAGAGTTGATCAATTGCTAAAAATGGCTATTGCTCATTATCAGTTTGAATCCATTCACCCTTTTCGGGATGGAAACGGCAGAACAGGACGGATATTTAATATCCATTTATTAACAAACAAAGGGTTATTGGATATTCCAATATTATTCCTCAGCAGATACATTTCAGATCACAAAGCTGATTACTACTCTGGTTTACAGGGAGTCTCTCAGAGAGGAAACTGGAAAGACTGGTTATTATTTATGTTGAGAGCCGTAGAAAGTACCTCAAATAATACCTTCCACAAAATTAATAACATTGTAAATGCGAAAGATTTAATACTTGAACACATAAAGAAAGATGATAAAAAGTTTCGAAACCCTGATGATCTGGTAGAATTCCTGTTTTCCCAACCTTTCACCAAGGTAAAGCACCTTGTTGATGCAGGAATTTACGCTGAAAATACAGCCAGAGATTATTTAAATAAGTTATGCGAAATGCAAGTGCTTGAAAAAAAGGAGATTCAGGGGCATCATTATTACTTAAATCAGGAACTATATCGCATACTTTCGGAGTAACTTCGAATCCGGAGATCCGGACACAAAAATGAAGAATACCAAATCCTATTTCATCATACTTCTTCTGCATCTGGCAATTCAATTACCAGCTCAAAAGGTTCTGATTTTTGAAGATTTTGAGAAGGACAATTTTAATTCAAGAGGATGGTATGATGGTTTCGCAGATAAAAGAACTGTTGCTGAATTTAAGAATGGCAGCCATTCATATGCCGGAAATTTTTCAAAAGGGACCACCTCGCCT
This sequence comes from Bacteroidales bacterium, assembly GCA_031396165.1. Lineage (GTDB taxonomy): Bacteria > Bacteroidota > Bacteroidia > Bacteroidales > VadinHA17 > LD21. Next base: position 9,647 of record JANNKF010000010.1, read on the forward strand.
GCCAGAGGAAGACGATTGTTTGAGCCGTCTGAAAAAGTGTACATCAGCTATTGGGTAAAATACAGCGACAACTGGATAGGATCGGGTGTTAAGTATCATCCTCATGAATGGTCATTGCTTACAACAGAGGACGGAATGTACCAGGGACCTGCCTTTACATACCTGACTGCTTATATAGAGCAGGTTGCAGGGAGACCCAGACTGGCATTGCAGGACAGCAGGAACGTAGACACCAATTGTGTTTTGTTGAATAACAATTCCTTTGTAGGATGCAACGGAAACTTCAGCACATATGTATTTACTGAAAACCGCTCTGTTTGTGCGTGCAATGGAATAATGGGATATATTGACATGAAAGATTGCTTTCCGATTTCAGGGGGAATAAAAAGTTATTACAGCGCCCGGATCTGGGAAGCAGATACAGTATATTTCAGGAATGAAAGAGGTAAATATTACAAAAACGACTGGCATTTAATTGAGGCCTGGTTCGAATTAAATACTATCAGTAATGGAGCCGGTGTTCCTGATGGTAAGATCAGATACTGGTATGATGGGGAGTTACTTATTACATCCGACAATATTTTATTCAGAACAGCTTCGCATCCAAATATGAAATTCAATCAATTGATTTATGCGCCACACATAGGAGTAGGATCCCCGATAAATCAAATCTTCTGGGTAGATGATCTGACAATCTCAGATGGGATTCCGGCTCACAGAAATCATTAGAAATTAAAAAGAATGCGTTTCAGCCGGACTCGAATCAACGACCCACTGATTATGAGTCACTTAGATACTGAATTATTTAGTTCTAAATCTAACACAAACACATTTAAAGTGAAAAACATCAGGCACCGGGCATAAAAATAACGTAAACCGGCGGTAACCATTGTTTGAATTCAAGTTCCATTATCACCAATGCAACCGGTTTTACTGCACTTCCTTGTGAGTATTGCAGCTTTTGGTCAATATGCCGGTGTTTTCCATCCATACCATTGAATGAAAATATGAAAATAGGGTAGCGGTTTGGCATGAAAATTGCAATTAGTTAAATACCAGCCTTGAAACCTAAATTTAAGACACATGAAAACAACCCTATTTTCATTTATCTTTTCTGTTTTTTTCGCCTTTGTTTTTGCTATAACAGGTTGCAGTAAGAACGACCTTTCAAATCCGGCAGTACCTGAAAAAGAAGCTTCTGAATTACCATTTGAAAATGATAAACTGAAAATGGAACTTATTTCAACTTCCATTCCCGGAGGATCATCTGTAAATGATATGCACTTTTTTAATGAAACAACCGGAATAATAATAACGTATAACGGAAAGATCTATAAAACTTCCGATAGCGGTGTAACCTGGTCGGTGAAATATGAAAATAAATCAAATAACCAGCCCCTGCTTCAAATATTATTTTTGGATCAGAAAGCCGGATTTGCAGTGGGGGGAGATGAATATAATTATCCGGGGCACACAGCCGGCGGAGTGATCTTAAAAACGTCTGATGGCGGAGATACCTGGGCAAATGTTTTTCAGACAGATGGATCGATAAAATGTAATTCAATTGCGAAAGACAATAATAATAATCTATATGTAATCGGGAATGCCAACACCCAGAAGTCGGACAAAATATTTAAAAGTAACGATGGAGGAATTACATGGATAACAACTGAATACAAAGATTTTAAATTATCAAAAATCGCATTTACCGGTAAGTTTGGTTTTTGTACGGGTGGCGCATATCCGGGGACAGGAAAAATCTACAGGAGTGTTGACAACGGTGGTTCCTGGAATGAATCAAAAAGTTTTTCAGATACAGACTGGACATGGGACCTGGCTTTTAAAGACAGTATCGGGTTTTGCATAGGGAACAACCAGTCAATTTATAAAACGGAAGATTATGGTGAAACATGGGATCTTGTACATTCAGGAACTTCTTATAAAATTGATTTTCTGACGGACAAATCATGCCTGGTATGGGGAGGTGGAGGCTGGTCTGGTGGCGATTTCGGACATGAAACCGGTTCATTCAGACTGACTACAAATGGCGGGAAAGATTGGGTAGATTACAGTTTCAAAAAGGAAATAGGAGCTTTAAGGAGTTCAAGTTTTTACGCAGCAACAGAAGGATATGTTGTAGCGGGAAAATATCTGATCCGGGTTTCGGTAAAGTAATACCAGTATAAATACATATTAACTTTCTGTTCTGAAAATTATGATTCTTACAATAATAAGTTCAATTAAACTGATAAAAGCAATTTTATCTGTAACCTGAAGTAATTAAAATGTCTAAAAGTTAAACATAATGACAAATCATCCCAAGTCCGGACTGATGATATTTGCATCTGTCATCTGGATTATTATGAGTCTACCCTCCTGTGACTATGTTTCTATCTGGCCTACTATTGCATTTACAAATAATGCCTCAGGGATTAATCAGGTGAGTGCTACTCTGAATGGTTATGCAATAGTTGATAATTCAACAAAAATCGGATTTGAATATGGTACAACAACTGATTACGGAAACAGCATTTACCTGGTCAGTATTTCAAAGAATGCAGATAATTATACCTATGCAAGCGGACGGGTAAACTCACTATCTCCGAACACAACCTATCATTTCAGGACAAAACTGGAAAGCGGAGATGGAATAATATATGGTAATGATCTGACATTTAACACCTTGGATTTTAGAGTAGTATTTAATCCCAATCTGAATTATGGTTCAGTTAATGATATTGATGGTAATACTTATAAGACTATTCAAATCGCCACTCAGACATGGATGGCAGAGAATCTGAGAACAACAAAATACACCGATGGGACCCCGATAATATTTGACGAAACCGGCAGTGAGTGGTTTGTAACAAAATCAGGAGCATATTGCTGGTTAAACCATGAGGAGGATAATTTTAAAAATATATACGGGGCATATTACAACTGGTACGCAGTTAACTCATATAAATTGTGCCCAGCCGGATGGCACGTTCCGGGTGATGAGGAGTGGAAATTACTTGCCTCCGGTTTGGGAGGGAATATTAACCTTGGTATAAAAATTAAGGAAACCGGCGGTAACCATTGGTTGAATTCAAGTTCCAATATCACCAATGAAACCGGGTTTACTGCACTTCCTGGAGGCTATTGCAGCTTTAATGGAGTATTCGGACCAGCTTCAAATAATAGTCATTGGATGGGTGGTGAGGCTTACTGGTGGACTTCTTCGGTTGCATACCCGGGCGGGGCATATTACAGAGCAATTTACTCCAATTCCAATGCTGTCTTGATGGGTTCGTGGAGAATAGAGATGGGGCTTCCTGTGCGTTGCTTGAAGGATAATTAACCAGCTAAAAAGAGGACCTGAGATTAACCTAATAGATAATAAACCATGATTAGTTGAATGACTGAATTAGTGATAATATTAGGCCGTGGTTAAATTAAATCATTTAAAAAGTCAGATATGAAAAATTCCAAGACACACGATCAACGTATTGCAAAAATGACCTTCGCCTCAGTCTATCCAATGTATCTGGCAAAAGTTGAGAGCAAAGGCAGGACAGAAGAAGAATTGCACCAGGTCCTGGAGTGGCTGACTGGCTACGATAACCGGAAGTTGCAGGACTTAATTGAAAAAAAAGTATCCTTTGAAACATTCTTTCAAAATGCTTCTTTAAATCCAAATGCACGACTCATTACCGGAGTAATATGTGGTTATCGTGTTGAGGAAATCGAAGATCCGTTAACGCAGCAAGTCAGGTATTTAGACAAGCTTGTAGATGAGTTGGCGAAAGGACGTAAGATGGAGAAGATTTTGCATATTGCGTAGGGGAATATGCTTTTATGAAAGCTCCCATCTTTCGATTAATAAAACGAGACAAAGAACTCTTTGACAGTTTTCAAATTGGCCCGAAATGACTAAGGCGGGGCAGGCTCCTGTTAATTAACTAAATCACCGGGCTATCAGCATCATAAAAATCTATATTTAGCAAAAGCCTTCCCTGAACCTGATTTTAAGTTTTTTTCGAATTCGCAGGACATCTATTTATCATTAAAGGCAGTGAGAACGTGAATTATCTCAAGAACCACTGAAAACTGACGTTGATTATTCCATTCACACGGGTAACTTCCCGTTGGATGGGTTTAATTAAAAGTTGCATTTTGTGTAAACAAATCATAACTTTGATAAAGCACCTGTTTTATAAAGATTTACTAAAAATAATCCCACATGAAAAATGCCTTAAGACTTTCAGGATTAATCCTATTTATCTTTGTTATACACTCATGTATAGAAAAGCCGGTACCTCCTACAGTTACAACAACAGAGGCAACTGAAATTTCATATACATCGGTTGTTTCAGGAGGAGAAGTAACAGACGAAGGAGGAGACCCTGTTTTATCAAGAGGCATCTGTTGGAACACAAATTCTGATCCTGGCATCTCGGACAGCAAGACAAGTGAAGGCGGAGGAAAAGGTTCGTTCACAAGCAATTTGGCTCAGCTTGCTCCCGGCACAACCTATTATGTTAAAGCATATGCAACAAATAGTGCAGGAACCGGTTATGGAAATGAGATAACAGTAAGAACAAACCAGTTAGCGGTTCCTGTTCTTACAACGACAGAAATTTCTTCTATAACTCAAAATACTGCAATCTCAGGAGGGAATATTACAAGCGAAAGTGGAGGAACAGTAACCGAAAGAGGTATTTGCTGGGGAACATTAATAAATCCGACCATTGCAAACAGTAAAACAACCAATGGAACAGGACAAGGAAGTTATGTCAGCAACTTAACCGGGCTTCTGCCAGCAACTGTTTATTATGTCAGATCTTATGCGACAATCATTGTGGGAACTTCATACGGCAACGGAATTAGTTTCACAACAGCATCTGTTTCGTTAGCTGCTGTAACTACCCCGGCAGCATCATTAATAACACAAACCACAGCAACCAGCGGAGGAAATGTAACAAGTTCCGGAGGAGCTTCTGTTACTGCAAGGGGGGTTTGCTGGAGCTCCTTAGCAAATCCGACAACAGCAAACAGTAAAACTACAAATGGCTCAGGAACAGGGGAATTTACAAGTTCAATGACAGGACTAACAGCCGGGGCTATTTACTACGTCAGATCCTATGCAATAAATAGTGTTGGCACTGCTTATGGAAATGAAACAAGTTTTACCACGAATCCGGCAACATTACCTGTCCTGATAACTACTGCAGCAACAACTATAACACAAACTAGCGCAATAACCGGAGGGAATGTTACTGGTGATGGAGGAGCTTCTGTTTCGGAAAAAGGTGTTTGCTGGAGCACATCAGCAGGCCCGGTAATAACCGGCAGCAAAAGTACCGAGGGTCCGGGAACAGGAGTTTTTACAAGTTCAATGACAGGATTAACACAAGGCACAAAATATTATATAAGAGCGTATGCAACCAATTCAGCAGGAACTGGTTATGGGAATGAAACAAATTTTACCACGAATCCTGGAACACTGCCGGTTCTAACAACCACCGCTGCCTCATCAATAACACAAAGCACTGCAACAACAGGTGGCAATATAGCAAGCGACGGGGGTGCCGCAATAACTGTACGGGGCGTATGCTGGAGCACCACTGCAGAGCCGACAATTGCTGATAACAGCACTTCCAACAACACCGGGACAGGAAGTTTTGTGAGCAATTTAACCGGATTGATCCCAAACACCAGATATTACGTAAAAGCCTATGCAATAAATAGTGTTGGGATAGCTTATGGAAACCAGGTTAGTTTTACCACATCCATTTTACTTCCTGTAGTGACAACTGACGATGTAACTGCGATTACTTCGGAAATTGCAACCGGAGGAGGTAATGTTACAAGCGAAGGCGGAGCTCCTGTGACAGTCCGGGGTGTTTGCTGGAACAATGCAACAAATCCAACCATAGGAAACAGTAAGACAACTAATGGTGCAGGAACAGGAGTTTTCACAAGCCCTCTTACCGGACTTATTCACGGAACGACATATTATGTAAGGGCTTATGCAACAAACAGCGGAGGTACAGCTTATGGGAATGAAGTCAGCTTCACTGCTTCAGTAATTGTGCCAGCTCTTACAACAACATCAATTTCTGTAATTACAGTTTCAACAGCCAGGAGCGGAGGAAACATAACTGATGATGGGGGAGCATTGGTTTCTGACAGGGGTATATGCTTCAGCACAACTCCGAATCCTTCGATATCGAACAATAAAATCACAAATGGCACCGGAACGGGTTCATTCTTCTGTAATTTGTCAGGATTAGCTCCCAACACAAAATATTATGTCCGTGCTTATGCTGTTAACAGTGCCGGAACTGCTTACGGAGGGGAATTATCATTTACAACAACAACAGGAATACCTTCAGCTCCAACAGGAATTTCAGCCGTTTCGGGGAACAGTCAGGCGACCATAAGCTGGAATTCAGTAAGTGATGCTGCAGCTTATAATATTTACTGGTCAACTACAACAGGAGTTACAAAGGCAACTGGTACAAGAATCACTGATGTAACAAGCCCGTATCTTCAAACCGGAATGATAAATGGTACAACATATTACTATGTTATAACAGCAGAGAACGGATATGGTGAAAGCAGTGAATCGAGCCAGGTTAACATTATACCAAAAGCCATAGACACAGGTTTTGGCGGAATAGCCAGTCAGTATGTAAAAAATGGAATTACATATGCAGTACACACATTTACTTATGATGCCAATTTTTATCCCCCTGCGAACCTCACTCAAGCCAGGGTTTTATTGGTTGGCAGAGGCGGAAATGGCGGAGGTCTTGATTGGGATACAGGTGGCGGCGGCGGCGGAGGAGAAGTAAAAGAAGAGAATGTTACAATCACCGGCAACTCAATGGCTGTCACAATATCAGTAAGCGGCACAACAATAACGTCATTTGGAGGAAAAACAGTTATTAACGGTACCGCCGGAGCTAATGGCAAGGGTGGAAATGGAGGGATATCGGGTAACGGCTTTGCCGGTGGTGTGGCCATGTTGAACGCCGGCGGCGGCGGCGGCGGAGGGACTTATGGTAATGACGGTGTTGCAGATAACTGGAATCCGTTGGGAGGAAACGGGGGCGATGGAGTAATGAATGATATAACAGGCGTTTCTACATATTATGGTGGCGGCGGTGGCGGCGGTGCATGGACAGGATATGGTGGAATGAATGGAGCCGGAGGCTTAGGGGGTGGTGGCTCCCCGGCAAGTAAAAATGGAACTCCTAATACAGGTGGCGGTGGTTTGGGTGCAAGTTATACCAGTGGCGGTGGCTACAGCAACTTCTTCCTTGGAGGAACGGGTGGTTCCGGTGTTGTTATTATTAGTTATGCACTTTAGAGTTTACCAGGGTTCCGTTTAGTACACTTAACAAGCGCCTGCCCGGAAATACGTTTAAAGTATGGGTGCCAGTTCTGGAATGATTAACGGGCACTAATAACAGATTCGTTATATATTATTTGCTTAACCACTTCTCTGTACACACTCAGGTTCCGGGACTTTTTAATTTTTTTAAGACCTTTTGGAGAGTTGGGAAATGATTGAATAAAGAACTCCCAGAAGGAATTTTACATTTGATTAAATACTGAAATTTTCCTGCCATTTAAATTTTGTACAGGTCTGAAATTATTCTTTAAAATAGCTTTAAATGCTGTCAATTGTGTTGCAGAAGCCGTCACATTATTTTTAAAAACATACCAATTTACAACCTCAGAGCAAGGGGGTGTCGTAAGTGAACCGCTGTAATTATAATAACTTTTATTTTGAGGAAATAATCCAGATAAATCAATTTGGGTAAGATCGTCTATGTAGATTCCTTCTTCCAGTGGGAAATGGGATAAAAATTTTGTAAGCAAAGGGTTTTCTGCACCTTCTTCAAATAATAATCCTATAACTGCATAATTATTATCAGTTGCCTTATTAACAAAATGAACTTCAAGTGGATACTGTTCACCTGCAACTGTATGCTCACTTGATCCATGATAATGAAATTGTAACAACTCGTAAATCGTTCCATTGATTGTTAATTTACTTCCCGGTTGACAAATAAATTCAATTGTATGTCCATTGTTTTCAATTTCTGTTGTTGTTGAAACATAATTAAAAAC
>JANNKF010000082.1:0-3063 GCA_031396165.1 Bacteroidales bacterium
TATTTTCGAACCTGGTAGTAAGCAATAACCGGCTGCCGAATAATACTCTTTTCGAAGAGAACCTTTCAGATCAGTCATATACCGGTATTTATTCAAAATACATATCTGATGTTTCATCAGGATTAAAGATCTCAGAAGGAAAGTTTGTTATTGATGGCGGGACCAATGGTGTCTTAATTGCAGCAGATCCGAGCCGGAATTCAGCACCAATGCTGCGCACAGAATTCACGATCAGTACTAAAACCGTAAAAGATGCAAGGTTGTATGTTACTACAAGGGGTATTTATGAGGTTTTCATAAACGGGAAGAGAGTGGGGGAAGATTATTATAATCCCGGACTGACTCAATACAATATCACACACCTCTATCAGACTTACGATGTTACGAACCTCATTGCCAGCGGCGAGAATGCGATAGGTGCAATGCTTGGAGAGGGCTGGTGGAGCGGTCTGCTCAGCTTCGGTAATATCTGGAATCATTTTGGCGACAGACAGTCGTTGCTTGCAAAGCTTGTTATTACCTATGCCGATGGTTCAACCTCTGTAATTACAACTAATCCGAAAGACTGGAGGTTCTATAATAAGGGCCCGGTATTGTACAGCAGCCTCGATATGGGAGAGGCTTATGATGCTACCCGCGAAGCTGCACTTGAAGGATGGACTACACCTGCTTATGACGACAGCAGCTGGAAAAGTGTAGTTGTAGTATCAAAAGACGGTACTGCATTTACAGGCAGTTCGACAGAAAGAGATGGTACAGTTACCACATTCGACTATGAAAAACTCTCCCTGATCGGGCAAATCGGCAATAATGCAGGTATTTTTAAAGTGATACAGGCACAGAGTGTAAAAGAAGTACGCAAAGGCGTATTTGTTTATAATATGGGACAAAACATAGTTGGTGTTCCAAAAATAACAATAGCTAACGGAACGTCAGGTAAAAAGCTCACTCTGAGATTTTCTGAAATGCTCTATCCCGATCTGAAGGAATCGGGTAAAAATGTTGGTATGATTATGACTGAGAATTACAGGGCCGCTTTGAGCCAGGATGTTTACACCATGAAAAGCGGATCGCAGGTCTATCAGCCAAAATTCACTTCACATGGGTTTCAGTACATTGAGATTACCGGAATTGATAGTCCGCTTCCTCTGGAATCTGTTCAGAGTGTTGCAATCAGTTCAGTAAGAGAACTTACTGCCGGTTATTCGACTTCAAATCCAAAAGTTAACCAGCTATGGTCGAACCTTGTATGGTCCAATATTGATAATTTTCTTTCAATACCCACAGATTGCCCGCAGCGTAACGAGCGTATGGGATGGTCGGGCGATTTAAATGTTTTTTCGCGCACTGCCACTTACGTTTCGAATAGTAACCAGTTCCTGAGGAGACATATGTTCGCCATGCGTGATGTCCAGTCGCCAAAAGGAAGATTCACAGATGTTGCTCCCGTTGGAGGAGGATTCGGAGGTGTTTTGTGGGGAAGTGCTGGAATAGTCGTTCCCTGGGAATCTTTTCAGCAGTATGGTGATATCGGACTGCTTGCGGAACATTATCCTGCAATGGTCAGGTATATGGATTATCTTGAGACCACAATAGATCCTAAAACAGGTCTTAGCTCTGACGGTACACTCGGTGACTGGCTCGGTCCGCAGAATAACCAGCTTGGATCGCAGTTCCTTGTAACGGCTTATCACGCCTATGATCTTGAAATTATATCGAAAGTGGCCGATATTCTGGGTAAGAAGGAAGATGCAATAAAATTCAGAGCATTGTATGATGAGCGTAGGGAATTCTTCAATAAGACATTTGTGAATGCTGAAAAGAAAACCCTTGGGCTGATTGGCGGAGGAAGAGGTTTTGGAGGTGGAGGAGGGGCTTCTCCGGCACAACCTGAATTTAGGGAAGCCGATGTACAGACAGCTTATGCCGTTGGTCTGGCAATGAACCTGTTCAATGAGGAGAATAAACCTTTTATGATCAAAAACCTTGCTGCCGTTATCAGCCGCGAGAGCAAGGATGATGGAGGCGTAATTCGTCCGAAGAATTCACTTATGACAGGTTTTATAGGCACAGCCTGGATCAGCAAGGCTTTATCTGATAACGGGATGAGCGACCTGGCTTATAAAATCCTTCAGAATAACCAGTATCCATCGTGGATCTATGCAATCGACCAGGGCGCAACATCGATCTGGGAAAGACTTAACGGATATACTGTAGAAAATGGCTTTGGTGGAAATAACAGCATGAACTCGTTCAATCATTATTCTTTCGGGGCGGTAGGACAATGGATGATGGCTTATTCGCTTGGCATTCAGCGTAATGAATTCGGATTCCGAAACTTTATACTGCAACCTGAACCTGATCCGACAGGCCAGATGACCTGGGCAAAAGGCTATTACGATTCTATGTACGGTAAGATCAGCAGCTCGTGGAAAAAGGAGAATGGAGTACTTACTTATGAAGCAACTGTTCCGTCAAATACAATAGCTACTCTTTATCTTCCTGCTTCATCTGAAAAGAGCATAAAGGAAAATGGAAAACCGGTTAATAAGGCAAAAGGAATTAAATTTATGAAATATGAAAATGGTAAAGCCATTTTTGAAGTCGGAGCCGGCTCATACACATTCACCTCTGAACTGCAGTAAAATCTTTTTATACAATTATTAATCTTTTAATTATGAAAAATCCAACTTTTAAGTACATTAGTTTAATAACTATACTCCTCTTTTCGCTTATCGGAGTCTGCAATTCTCAAACAGCCACATTTACGGTTACATTGGATAAGGCAGTAAACGGGACTATTAAGGTCGAACCACCGCTTCCTGCCGATGGAAAATACCCCGCCGGTACTGAATTAACATTAACTGCCACTCCCGGTTCAGGTTTTGTCCTTGATGCTTTGTATCATGTGGTGGCAACAGGAAGAGGGACTTACCAGGAGTCTATGACTTCGCCTTTTAAAGTGACGATTGACAAAGACAAACGAATTGGCGCTTCATTTATTGAGAAATCAGCAGTTGATCATATCAATGTAACCCAGAATGTTGTTTTTGCAAAACCAGG
>JANNKF010000094.1:0-7101 GCA_031396165.1 Bacteroidales bacterium
CCCTGCAATCTGTAATGTGTCTATCGGCGATACCCATTTGGGGTAAATCTGACTTTAAATATACATAGCTAAAAAGATTGATCTAATTTCTTACTTTTGTGTTTAAGAAAAAAAATGAACCTACCATATTTCATAGCACAAAGACTCATAAAGGGCAGACGCGAAGAGACATCCTTTTCGCGCCCTATTAATAAAATTGCAATAATCGGCATTGCCATGGGTCTGGCCGTAATGATTCTCGCAGTAGCAATACTTACCGGTTTCAAGCAGGAGATAAGAGATAAGGTTGTTGGATTCGGATCGCATATCCAGGTCCTGAATTTCGATTCAAATATTTCATTCGAAACAACTCCCATCAGTCAGAATCAGGAGTTCATTCCGAAAATAAAACAGATCCCTGGAATTAAACATATTGAGGTTTTTGCCACAAAAGCAGGTATCATCAAGACCGATGATGGTGTTCAGGGTGTTGTTCTGAAGGGAATAGGAAGCGATTTTGACTGGAGTTACTTCAGCAGCAATATGGTTGAAGGGTCTGTATTCACCGCATCAGATACCGGAATTCCAATCAATCAGGTAATCATTTCAAAGAAAATAGCAGATATGCTGAGATTGAAGAATGGCGACTCTTTTGCCATGCACTTCATACAGGAGCCGCCCAGAATGAGAAAATTTACCATCAGCGGAATATATGAGACCAGTCTGGAAGAGTTCGATAAAATGTATGTCTTCTGCGACATTGGACATATCAAAAGACTCAACGGATGGGGGGATGATCTGGTTAGCGGTTTTGAGATCTTCATTGATGACTTTGACAGGCTTGATGAGATGACTTTGGCTGTGAGGGATTCAATCGGATATAAAATTACGGAAGAGGATACAAAATTCAAGGTAACCAATATTCGGATCAGGTATCCGCAGATCTTCGACTGGCTTAACTTTCAGGATATTAATGTTATAATAATAATCCTGCTTATGCTTGTTGTTGCCGGATTCAACATGATTTCAGGATTACTGATACTTATCCTCGAAAAAACCAATATGATCGGAGTAATAAAAGCCCTGGGTTCAGAAGACAAACTTATAAGAAGAATATTTTTTTATCAGGCTGTCTATCTTATCGGCAAAGGCTTATTGTGGGGGAATATTATCGGAATTGGGTTGGCGCTTCTACAGTTGAAAACCGGCATAATCACTCTCGATCCTTCATCTTACTATATAAAAACTGTGCCTGTAAATCTTGAATTCGCACATGTTTTATTACTGAATGCCGGAACGATGGCTGCAATAATAATCATGCTGATGGTTCCCTCTCAGCTTATCAGCAGGATCACTCCTGTAAAAGCAATAAAATACGATTAAAAACTAAGACAGAATATAGTTTCCTTTTCAGGTACAGATCTCACCTTCAGATTCCCCCCATGAACTTTCATAATCTGTTTCGAAATGCTTAATCCGATACCAGATCCCTTCTCCTTTGTTGTAAAAAATGGAACAAAAATCTCATCGAGGTTTGCTTCCGAAATTCCGGGACCATTATCAATTACACATATTTCAGGCCTGCCATCAGTATCCAGACCGGCAATGATTCTGATAAGGGGGGCCTGACTGTTTTCATTTGCCTCCAGGGCATTTTTTAAAAGGTTTATCATGACTTGTGAAATGAGATTCTGATCTGCAAAAATTTCCTGATCAGCATTAATTATTGAAACAAAAAATTCAACATTTTTATTCTTTTCCAGAGAGTCATAAAGAACCTGTACCCTTCCTATCAGGTCGGATACCCTGAAAATTTTCTTCTCCGGTTCCGGAACGCGGGTGAGTTTTCTGTATGATTCCACAAACGACATAAGACCTTTCCCCTGGTCTTTAATAACATTTAATCCCTGAAGTGTTGTATCGATAGTTTTTGAGGTCAGTTCGGCTGGCTGAATCGGAGCGCCATTCCTCGAATAAATATTCGAAAGACTCTCGGAAAGTGATGTTATAGGAGTTATAGAGTTCATTATTTCATGCATCAGAACCCTAATCAGCTTCATCCACGATTCAAGTTCCTTTTCATCAAGTTCGTGTTTGATATCCTGTATGGAAAGGATTATCAGCTCGTTATCTCCCGTCTCTATTGAGGTGGCTTTCAGAGAAAGCTGTATTTCACCCTTTTCATTATAAACAGGTACCAGGCGCCTCTCCGACGGCTTAATATTTCTCATTACCTGATAAAGTTTCCGGTCGATACGGTCGATCTGGCTTAGATGAGTAAGAATTTCTGAAGAGAGGAGCCGTTTTGCAACAGTATTGGCATGCAGGATATTTCCTTTATTATCAAAAGTTATGATACCCGTAGCCAGATGTTCAAGAAGTGTCTGAAAATATTGTTCCTGCTGTCTGTTTTCTATTTTTAGTCGTTGAATCTGCTGGTTTACCCTATTCATGCTTTCGTATAATTGACTGAATGCCATGCCTTTGAACCCTACAGGAAACGACAGGCTCGAATCATCATTTCTAACAGAATCGAAAAAGAACCTGATCTTTTTATTGGTGGTATTCAGAAAAGAAATTGTGTTGGAAGTCAGGACAATTATTGCAATCAGCGAGAGAATGGCAATCCTTACAGAGTAGTCAACAAATAGAAAATAACCAAGCAAAGAACAGAACACAACTATGAGCAGCACTCTCAGTATAATATTAATATACAGGTACTTACTAATCACTGATCTGCTTTTTTCATTTTATTGTAGAGTGTTTGTCTTGTAACACCAAGCTGCTCAGCTGCTGCGGTGAAGTTTCCATCATTATTCTCAAGAGCCTGCCTTATCATCTGACGTTCCATATCTTCAAGTGTTGTACAGGATAAATTGCTCCAGGTGGCATGAGTGTTCCGCAGATTCAGGTCATCACCACTCAACACATTTGATTCACTTAAGATAACTGCCTTTTCTATTGTATGCTGAAGTTCACGTATATTTCCCGGCCACGGGTAATTAAGAAGTTTTTCGTTTGCCTGCTGATTTATTTTAATATCAGGCTTGCTATATTTGAATGAATATTTTTTTAGAAAAAACTCGGCCAGTACTATTATGTCGTTTCCCCGTTCCCTCAGAGGCGGTAATTCAATCTGAATAGTATTGATCCGGTAAAGCAGATCCTCACGGAACAGTCCCTCTCCCACCATCTTTTCCAGATTTCTGTTGGTGGCGCATATCAGTCTGATATCTGTGGAAATAGTCTGATTTGCACCTATTTTCGTTATCTGTCTGTTCTCTATTGCTGCAAGTAGTTTGGCCTGAAGATGAAATGAAAGGTTGCCAATTTCATCAAGGAAAAGCGTTCCTTTATCTGCAGTTTCGAATTTTCCCTGTCTGTTTTCCCTGGCATCTGTGAATGCACCTTTTACATGACCGAATAGTTCACTCTCGAACAGTGTCTCACTCAAAGATCCTATATCCACGCTAACCAAAACCTCCTTTGCACGTTCTGAAAGGCGATGAATCTCCTGAGCAATCAGTTCCTTTCCAGTGCCATTCTCACCTGTGATCAGTACATTGGCATCGGTTTTTGCAACCTTACGTACCATATTCAGTACTTTCATCAGCTGTGGCGATGACCCGATTATGAATTTTTGGTCGCGGTTAAACTCCTTTATTAAACCTGATTCCCGTTCTTTAAGGTGTTTTACTTCCTTCTTTGAAAAGTTAAGCTGAAGGGCTATATTAATAGTAGCAATCAGCTTTTCGTTATCCCATGGTTTCAGCACAAAATCACTGGCACCTGCTTTAAGTGCTTTAACTGCAATATCAATATCGCCGTAGGCAGTAATCATAATTACTGAAACATCGGGATTAGTTTCCTTAATCCTCTGCAACCAGTATAATCCTTCATTTCCACTGTTTACACCTGCCTGAAAGTTCATATCAAGAATCACCAGGTTGTAATCCTTCTTTCTTAATTCGGCAGGGATAAGATTTGGATTCGAGATTATTGTAACAGATTGAAATATAGGCGAAAGAAGTATTTCAAGGGTACTCAGGATACTCTTGTTATCGTCAATTACGAGTATGTTGCCTGTTTGTTGCATTTACAGAAACTCCTCTTTGGGGGAGAAAAGATGTATTTCAAAATTAGAAAATTATAATTCAAAATCAATAATCCGTAAAATAATTTTACGCTAAAACGTATAATATTTTTACTAACAGCATCAATGAAACAATGTATATTTCTGATTATCTTATACATATAATTCTGGCACTAAAATGGCATATGATTATAAAACATAATTTCATGACAGCTTCAGATTTGAAATATGCACTAAGAAGTATTACACGCAATAAGGTTCAATCTTCAATCAGCATCCTGGGATTAGGTATCGGATTAGGATGCATTATCCTTTTGCTGGCATTAATACTTCATGAGAAGTCGTTTAACAGGTTTATCCCGAACCACAAAAATGTTTACAGAGTAGCTCTTGGTCAGTCTGGTCTGACTCACTACCCCCTCGCAGAGAGCATGAAAGCTGAGTTTCCTGAAGTTCAGGACTATTTCCGGTATTATCAGACTTACAATATGCAACTACGGACTAAGCAGAATGAAATGTTCCGGGATAGCCATTTCGGCTATGCTGATCCGTCAGTTTTTAGAATAATGGGAATCACTTTTATTTCCGGAACCCATTCGAATTCAGCGAGCGAAGTGGCAATCTCGGAAAAAACAGCAAGAAAATACTTCGGAAATCTTTCCCCTCTGGGTGAGATTTTATCAGTAAAAATGAATAATGACTTTATTGATCTCACCATATCTGGTGTATACAATGATTTTCCATCAACATCAACTCTTTGTCCCGATTATGTTGCCGATATTAAACTGGCTGAAAAAATGTATCGCCTTTTTCAGAATTTCCTTGGGGATTTTGGAAATGAGAGTAATTCCAACCTGAACTGGACCAATGGAGAATTTCTCACCTTCCTCATTCTGGATAAAAATACTGATAAGGAGAACCTTTCACTGAAAATGGAAAAATACAAGGAACTCATTAACAGTGAAAGAATTAAAGATGCCAGGTTTTCATTTCAGCCAGTTGCAGATATTTATCTTCGTTCCGGTGATCTCCCGGAAAGAGGGTATATGAGGCAGGGAAATGCAAATGAACTTAAATACTATGAAGCTATATCGGTACTTATTCTTTTAATTTCAGCAATAAACTATGTGCTTCTTACAAGGGCCGGTACATCTGAAAGGCTTCGGGAACTTGGAACCAGAAAGGTGTTTGGTGCATCAGTGGAAACTCTCCGGAAGCAGATTATACTTGAGGCCAATTTAGTGGCCATACTAAGCCTGGCCCCTTCACTGTTTGTGATTGATTACGGGATTTCATTTATCAATAATACACTGAACAAAACCTTAAGTGCAGAGATTTTTACCAATCCGCTGATATGGCTGTTACTTGTGGTTGTAGTTTTATTTACCGGAACCTTGTCGGGATTTCTTATCGGTTATAATTTCTCCCGGGTCTCTCCAATTCTGTTGCTTACCGGAAAAACCACAGAGCGCTCAGTATCAGGTAAATGGAATTATTCATTTCTGGTTTTTCATTTCGCAGTTTACATTATACTTGTTGTAAGCGTGATGTCCGTATCTAAACAGATCAGGTATTCAATCACAGGTTTTACCGGAATAAAAACAGAGAATATAGTTATCAGCTATCTAACCTCACCAGAGCTTAAAACATCTTTTCCTGCGATATGCGATGAAATGAAGAAAATTCCCGGTGTTCAACAAGTTGCAGGATCATCCTTCATCCCCCCGATGGACGCAATGTTACCGATAAACCTGGCTGTTGCTGAAGGAGGAAAAATAAGGTTCGATGGTTTGATTATGGGCGAGGGAATGACAGACTTGCTTGGTATTGAGGTAATTGACGGAACTTCGTTTGGAGCTTATCAGCAAACTTCAGCGCCTGATGTTTTAATAAATGAATCCTGTGCACTTGAACACAAAATTAATGCAGGAGAAAAGTTCCTCAATGTTTTTATGGTCAGAGGAGTAGTTAAAGATTTCCATGCACACTCACTTCATACATTGATCGAGCCAATGATTATTCTCCAGCAGAATCCTGCAAAAATGGCATTAATTGCCATCAAAACAGATGGAAAAAACAACGAAGCTGCAATAAAAAGGTTGCGTGAATTGTACAATCAGATCTCACCCAATGAAATTTTTGAAGTCACCTATCTCACCGATCAGGTAAACGATTTTTATGGTAATGAACAGAACCAGTCCAGGATTATTGGTGCATTCTCCATCCTGGCGACTGTGTTATCTATTATGGGTCTGTTTGGTATCGCACTTCTCAGAATTGCGAAAAGAACAAAAGAAGTCGGTCTCAGAAAGGTCAATGGAGCTTCAATATTCGAAGTTTTGTATCTTCTCAATAAAGACTTTATCAAATGGGTACTGATCTCAATAGTCATTGCCATTCCTGTCTCCGTTTACCTTATGAAAGAATGGCTGGAGCGGTTTGCTTATAAAACAGAATTAAACTGGTGGATATTCGCCATTGGCGCAGTATCTGCGGTTATTATTGCGGTTCTGACGGTCAGCTGGCAGAGCTGGAGAGCAGCTACAAGGAATCCGGTTGAAGCATTGAGATACGAATGACCCCCAGACCCCCCAAGGGGGGCTTAATTAAGTAGATAATAACTGCTAAAATGGTTGAACAGGAAAAAGCGATGTATTACGGTGCAAAACCCGAAACTTTTGCTGCTGCTAAAATTTTACGCAATAACATGACATACTTTGAAAAAATACTATGGGAAAGGCTAAAACACAAACAGATTTGTGGTCGCAGGTTTCGCAGACAACATCCCATTCTCTTCTTCATTGCGGATTTCTATTGTCATGAAGCACGATTAGTGATTGAAATTGACGGAGAAATTCATATTCAAAAGATTGAATACGACGATGGGCGGTCTGCAGAAATGGAAAAATATTATATCAAAGTAATCGGATTTACTAATTCAGAAGTTGAAAAAAAAATTGAAGATGTTATAAGTAATATAGAAAATGAGGTTAAGAGTAGAATTCAAAATCCCCCTTGGGGGATTTAGG
>JANNKF010000096.1:0-4880 GCA_031396165.1 Bacteroidales bacterium
CCTGGTTTCCGCAGCCAGTAATTATTGTTAACACAATTGCGACTAAGAAAATACTCTTTTTCATTATCTTATTATTAATCTGTTAATTATCTATTGTCATTACTGGAGTAACTGCCACCTTTTTCTCAAAATCATAAAGCGTTTGAATTTTGAGGTTCAGTAGTTCAAGCTTATAGGAAATAAGTGAATTGGTATAGGAGAGCTGCTTCTCCGAAAGCTGATTCTGGTAAATATTAAGATCCATACCGGTAAGGTCACCGTTCTTATATTTTTCAAGATTAAGATCATAAGTAAGCTGGGCATTGGTTACTGACTGCCGGGCAATCTCAATCTGATTCTGAAGGTTCAGAAGGTTCCGGTAAACTTTTCGGACGCCTAGAATTATATTATTATGTTCTTCCTCAAGAGTAATGTTTGCCGATTCAATAGTAGCCTCGGAAGCTTTTATCCTCGATTTCCTTTCTCCCCAGTCCCAGAGTGGGATAGTAAGGGAAAGTGATACGGATTCATTATCGGTCGGACTTTCATATACTTTTCCGAACTTTTCATTGTCGCCGAACAGTCCGAGTGAAAGTCCCAGGCTTCCCCTGAATTCATTGAGAGCTTTTGTCTGGATAAGATCAAATTGTGAAGTTTCAATATTTATCTCCCGTTGTCTGAGTTCCATTCTGTTTGCAAGGCCCTGATCGATGGCAAAGGAGATATCAACGGCTATAGTATCAACCGCAATATTCGGAATTACTATGAGGTCGTCGTATAAGCTCATTCCTATAAGAAGTTTAAAATCATCCTTGGCGTTTTCGAGTGTTACCTGTTTGTTCTCAAAGTCTGATTTTGTTGTTGCAAGGTTGAGTTCTGCCTGGAACATCTCTTCGCGAGCCGAAATACCTGCATCGACTTTATTCTTCGATACTTCATAACTCTTCTGCATATTCTGGTAAGCCTGATTTGCTATATCGAGGCTCTGTTGCTGCTGATATACATAATAGAAAGCCTGTGCTACCTGCCTCTCAAGGGCAAGTAACTGAATAGCATAACTTAACTGGGAATTCTCGAGTGACAACTGTAATTCTTTAAGCTGAAGCTTTGTTCTGTTATATGTAAATAGTGGCTGATCAATGTTTAATGAGAGGTTATTACTGAAACCTTTTGTTGTTGTCCCTGTATACTCACTATAAGAATCATAGTATCCGAATCTGTTAGTTAATGAAACACGTGCATCAGTCAGGACAATTGGCTGTGAAACAGTGAAATTGCCGTAGCTTTCCGTTGTTGACCTTGAGTTCCATTTTGATATTAGATCGTTAAATTCCCTGTTTTGTGTATAGCCTAGAGGGTTTAGGGTAAGCGAAAAATTGGATTTCAGCGATGCATTCTGAGCATTAAGATTCTCCTGGCTCCGTATAAGATTGAGCCTTGTCTTTTTCATAGTCGGGCTGTTAAGTTCTGCCACGTTAAGTGCCTGTTCAAGTGTTAGTCCCTGCTGGGAAATACCAGCTGAGCTGCAAATAAACAATAAAAACAGCGTAAAAATCAGCGTGTTGGTTCTTGTATTAATTGGTTTCATGTTAATTTATTATAATTCCTAATTTCTAATTCGTAATTCAATTCGCCTGTCGCCCGACACCTGACGCCTGTCGCCAACCTATTTCTGTTTCACCCACCTGATCGCATCTCCTATCACCATTCTTCCGGTCGACTGATTGGTTAAAACAACTTTTGCAGTATCGGATGAGAGGTAATACCTTCCAAGGTTATTCCAGCCACCTTCTGCGTTCTCATAATCGAGAGTAATATCTTCAACCCCTTCGTCGTGATAGATTTTATAGTGCATATCCTTGTAGGGATTCTCGGCTGCCTGTCCTCCTTCCTGACCTCCCGGTCCACCCGGTCCTGCCGGACCATTACCAACGCGACCGCCCCGGACCATTACGTTATTGATCGTTTTACCAATATAGCATGAGATATCGTAATAACCAGGTTCCTTAATCAATGTAGTCCACGATATCGATTTGTCGCCGGTGCCTGCCCGTGTGTAAACTGATGAGAGAATATACTTGCCAAAATAGGAGGAGAGAACAACCGGTTGCCAGTACTCAGGTGTGTTCCACATGCTTATTGTCTGATATGTTTTTCCAATTTTGTTTTCAATCCCAAGCAATTTTTTCAGCGGGCTCACAGTATTTTGCCTGCTCGAAATGAAACTACTGTCCTCATTATCAACTATGATTTCCGAAGGATCAGAAAAGGAAGGCATCTTTTCAAGTATCTCTTCGCCTGTGAATTCTTTTGTAGTGCCCTTGGTTTTAATTATTTCATTTATCGTTTTGTTGATTTCGCCCGGAATATTTTTTGCAAACAGAGTATTTATTAGCATTGCTCTTGGCTGAACGTCAAGTACAACACCTATTTTTCTCACTTCTTTCGGCTCCATTAAAACTATTTTTGAGATATCGGCAGCCTCCATTCCTCTTCCCTGCATTGAAATTGAAAAGCCTCCCCTGCCATCACCTGATCCCTGGAAAGTTGTTTGCATACCTTGCCCTCCGGGTCCTCCCGTTCTGAAAGAGACATTGAATAACCCCGGAACCGGTTCAGGGTTTGATGCAATAAATGTGACCTGGTATCTCGATCTGTCTCCGACTACAATTTCTGTAACTTTTAAATCATCAAACAGAAACCCCGGTTGTTCTTTTCCATTGAACCAGTCGTTAAGGTAAGGGTAAAATTCAAATCCGAATCTTGTTTTTATATCTTGGTTAAACTGCTGAATATCAATTCTTTCAAATGAGTGATCTTCAATGTATTCCGAAAACCATGTCTTAAATTCTTCAATTCCCGCCTTTGATCTTAGAAGATTAAAGAACCAGTCGCCCTTAACAGTAAGCACAGTTCTTATAGTATCACCTGCCGGGTTCTTTTTCAGAAGTTCTCTGAAACTGATCTCTTTAAGAATAAGGTTGGCTTTATCATTATCCGACAGCATCCCTGACATCTCCCGGAAGCCCCCCCTGGGTCCCTGCTGAACCAGTTTCTGAAGATGTGATTCAAAAACAGCATTTATTACCGGATATTCAGTCGAGTAGAAATTATTTTTAAAAAAATAGAAACTCGGACCCAGTCGATATCTTGTTGGTTCATTGGCAGGTACCCCGTTTACAAACCTGAAGTTCTCACCGCTTATAAATGTGTTTCTTACGAAATTATTAAACAGTCTTACCTGAAGTTCCTTATCAGTTATAACCTGGTTTTGTCTGGCCATTCTTTTCTTTTGCCTGGTGAACTGTTTATTAAATCCCGCATTTTCAAGTGTCGATAATTTCTCGGGAAGTAAAACAAGCGATGGCTGCACCTCTGCCCTTGTCTGTGTATTGCCCTTTGGGAATGAGAAGAACTGGACAGGTACTTCAGCCAGACTAAGTGTTTTGAAGGGATATTTAACCGAAAAATTGGTTTCAAGTTCCCTCATAATCCCCGAGACTAGATTTGACAGGGTATCGCCCAATTCGGACAGATCCTTTTTATAATAATCATGACCCGGAAAGTGGTAGGCTATGTATTCCACCGAATCAACTTTCAGAGTATCTGACACATAATTGCCAATTGCCAGTGTTAATCCGGTCAGGGAACTCTCAGGGGAAAATGTGCTGTAACCATCAACGATCTTCTTTCTTCCCTGTGAAACAGCAGTGAGCCCGGGTTCATCTTTAACTCTCAGTGAGTATCTGGTGAAATCGATCTTAATTCTGGCCGGATTTGATGGATAATAATTCAGAGCTGTAACAGGATACCAATGTGTCTCTGGTGTTAATAAAAGAAATTTTTCTTCAAGGAATGCCTGCCTCTTATTTACATTAACCATTGCGATCCTGTACTGGTTCTCCTTTAAATTATCACTGTAATTCGGATAACAAAACGATTCCATTATAGTGCCCTTATAGGAAATGACCAGACTGTCAGATTCACCCGGATTGAGTTTCCTGTCCGGATCAATTTCAATTATGTGATTCGTTTTTATGAATTTCAGATCTCTGCCACCTGCTGTTATTTTTATAACACTAAGCGAAGGATTAAGTGAGAACAGGTACTTGTCAAGGGGCTCGCTGTTGTCATTAATAATTTCAATATTGGCTTCAGCTTCAATAGATTCCCCTGTATGAACGATATTGATTGAAATTTGGGTTGAACTTGCAAAAATTTTATCTTCAAACTGCCTGTTTGTCTCAATTACTGTCTCCTTATCCCTCACACCGTTTGCATATGTTGAATAGGTATTGTAACCGCAAAAACCTGCAGCAACTGTGAAAATAATCATAAAGACTATTGTAAAGATCCGATGGGTTCTAGACTGTGGTAACCGTTTGAATAACAATACTGTGGCCAGAACAAGAGCCAAGCCCAGAAAAAAGTATAAAAGCCTCTGGTTTACAATATATTCAAGGTTTGAGAATCCTATAATATCCGATTTAAATATTGGCAGACCGAACGCCATATAATCAAAAATGGATCCCATCCTGTACCAGAGATAAAACATATTGAGTGCCGCAGTACCAAGAAGAAGAAGAAATGTTATAGCCTGATTCCTGATAACCGACATAAGGACAAATGCAAGTCCGAGACTGAATACTATCGTTGGTACACATATAATTAACAGGTATGCAATATAAGCCATGTAATCAATTGACATGCTTTTGGAGATGATGTTCATAAGGAGTCCGATACTCAGTATGATCAGGTCCAGACCCAGAAAAAGACGCAGTATTCCCCAGGTTTTCCCTATAACATATTCGAAATTCGACATCGATCTGGTATATAGTACTTCATTGGTATCCAGCTTTTTGTCTCTCTTGAGAAAATCTGCTGCCAGAAAGATTACTACA
>JANNKF010000112.1:0-2774 GCA_031396165.1 Bacteroidales bacterium
TACATTTTTGATCTTTTTTCATGTTGATCAACATCTGATAATACAATTCCTGATTTAAAGTAGCTGAGATATTAAGTTTTCCATCTGTAAGTATGGCCATTTCAACTTGTTGAAGTGTGATGCCTGTTAATAATTGATCCATATAGATTTGAATGGACGAAGTAAACTTTGCACCGGACTCTGCGGTTATGCTTACCCCTTCTTTTTTAGCTTTGAAATTCAGGTCTTCATAGGAGGTGAAAACTACCGGGATAACAGTTGCTGATGCATTGGTATAATTCCCGGTCAGATAAAGAACAGGATCTCCTGAAGCATCAGCCTTGCTTAGGTGCACGGAGAGTTCAATTTCATCATAGTATCCATTAGGCAGTGTGATGTTTCCAAGTTCTGATGATGTATTGAAAATATCAAGTTTTACGGGTCCTTTCCACTCATATTTTATCTTCGTTTTCTCGGTGCTTGTGGAGGACTTGCTCATTTCAGCTTCAAATTCCAGTTTCGAAACAAACATGTTACCGGATAGCCATGTGATTGATGGGGTGGCCGAAGCCGATTTCACTGAATATGTCGGATTGGTTGCCTGAATGGTAATCTTTAATTTAGAAGAGTCAGATTCTTTTGAACACGAGTAAGTTACAGCAGAAAGTGAAGCAATAATGATGAGTAAGTGGAATCTTTTTATCGTTTTCATATTATAGATTTAGGTTTATAACTATGCTTAAAACTATCAATGAGACTATTTATTGCCGAGTTCGTGCAGATTTCACAGAAAGGAATATATTATTTACGCGCAATTATTTTTATTTGTATCGGCTTTCGCGAGATTGATGCAAATAATAGCCAAAGGCTGGCATCCAATTATCACTCTATTTTCTCAATCTTGGAACTAATGCGTGAAACAGCTTCGTGAAGTTTTTCTTCAGGAGCAATAATATTATAATCGCCCCAAAATGCTGCATCATATGCATAACTGGCTTCTGAGAATACGACATTGGGTTTTATCACTTCCTGTTTCCCGAAACGCATAACATTCGTTGTATCAATATGGCATGTGGCAGTTTCGAGAAAAGTACTGAAGTTATCGAACGACAAATGATTGCGCGTGCGGGTCTTCAGTGTGATATCGCACCTGGCATGGTTCAGATAATACCTCCCGTTATAATTGAGATAGCTGACGGAGTATTTGATTTTTTCGAACCTGACAATGAGCCTGGGGCTCTTTCTGACAATCAGGAAATCTGCAGCCTGTTTCAAATATCTGGGATTGATCTCGAAATCAGCTCCGAGTATCGCAAAACTCTCTTTATCAATGAAAAGCGTACCGGAAAAAAGAGGTTCTTCGACCTGCTTCTTTTGTACGAAGGTGATGGCATACACATTCTGAGCATTAAAAGAAACAATATCTGAATAGGCGAATGCGTAAGATGGAAATTCAGTTTCGTCCAGGAAGGTAGGAATACATTTAACGATATCCAGTTGCAGGCTTGCCTGTATTCCGGCTTTAAGCTTCAGCAGAAATGTATCACTCTGGTTGATATTCTGAATATTCCGCGATTTGAGAAGTTTCACCTGGTCGGATTTTTCAGAGTATTCATAAGATGATTTGTAGACTTTAAAAACAGCTTCGGAATAACTGAGCACGCGATCGTTTTTCTGGACGCCTTCGCGGTAAAAGGTCGTCATGTACACAGGGTTCAGGCTATTGTTTGCCTTTCTGAGCTGCATGGCTCTGGACACAATGGCTTCCGGATCCATATACCTGATGATGACTTCCTGAATTGATATTACCCTGCGTTCGAGATAGATGTCGATCTGCTGTTCATCCAATAACATGATGGGTATTTTCTGGTTTTGGTATCCCAGGTGTGATACGGAGAGTGAAGATCCTGCAAATTTCGCCGGCAGTTTCACAACAAAATAACCATCCGCATTGGTGATGGTGCCTATGTTTTCTTCCTGTATACCAATGGATGCGTATGCGACGGGCTTCTTGTCCCCGTTATCAAAAACATGGCCCCTGATGATAATATTTTTGTCGCCGTTCCTGGCAGGGTCCTGAGCCTGATCTGCCGCCGGTGTTTCGCCATTCACAGGATAAATCAAAATATGCTGGTCAATGACTTTGAAGGTGAGGGCAGGATTATCCAGGAGTTTTTCGAGCACCTGTCTTAGGGGCAGGTTATCGGCTTCCAGCTTTACGCGTTTATCGCTTTCGATAGTCTTGCTGTCATAAACGAAAAAACAATTGACCTTGTCCGAGATGATGTTCAGGGCATTGTAAAGCGTGGTATGCTGGCGTTCAATGGTTATCGGTTTCTCCAGAATCTGTTCCTGTCCCAGCGCAGCATTCGCAGAAAAAAGTATTATTCCCAGAATCCATGCAGAACAGAAAGGCAGACCGCGGGCAGGCTTACGTTTAGTTCTCTTTTGCGATGACCTTGTTATCCGACAACAGAATGGAATCATTTTTTGTTTGGCTTTTCAGATTTAGTGTCAGGCATATCAGTTCAGTCATCGTACTAATGGAATCGTTGTTGAATGTTACAGTCAGCCTTCGTTTCCCGGTTTCCTTATCTGCAATTACAAATATAGCATGGAAATTCCGATTAATGACACTTGTAATGTTTTCAAGCGTCTCATCCTTAAACTGCATGCGGTTGGTATACCATGAAACTGCATCGGCAGGAATGCGTTTGGATTTTAATAAATTGTTGTGAGCCGTGGTGATTTTTTCTCCTGCAACCACGAGGTCCTGCACCAACGGGTTACTTTTC
>JANNKF010000141.1:0-4324 GCA_031396165.1 Bacteroidales bacterium
CATATTGACCATGGTAAGACAACTTTAACTGCTGCTATTACCACCATCCTTGCAAAGAAGGGTATGGGAAACACAGCAAAGAAATACGATGAAATTGATGCTGCTCCGGAAGAAAAAGAAAGGGGTATCACAATTAATACAGCTCACGTTGAATATTCAACAGCTACCCGTCATTATGCTCACGTTGACTGTCCTGGCCACGCTGACTATATCAAGAATATGGTTACAGGTGCTGCCCAGATGGACGGTGCTATACTCGTTGTTGCTGCTGATGATGGTCCAATGCCTCAGACTCGTGAACATATTCTTCTTGCCCATCAGGTAAACGTACCTACTGTGCTCGTGTTTATGAATAAAGTAGATATGGTAGACGACCTTGAACTTCTTGATCTCGTTGAGATGGAAGTACGTGAACTACTCAGTTTCTACAAATTTGATGGAGACAATGCTCCGGTAATCCGTGGATCTGCTCTTGGAGCAATGAACGGTGAACCGAAGTGGGAAGAAAAAGTAATGGAACTTATGGATGCAGTTGATTCATTCATTCCAATCCCTCCTCGTGAAAACGAGAAACCCTTCCTTATGCCGGTTGAAGACGTCTTCTCAATCACAGGACGTGGTACCGTTGCAACGGGTCGTATCGAAACAGGTGTTGTTAACACTGGTGACGAACTTGAACTTATAGGTCTTGGTGCTACAAAACGTAAATCAATCTGTACCGGAGTTGAGATGTTCCGTAAGATACTTGACAGAGGTGAAGCCGGCGATAACGTAGGTCTTCTTCTCCGTGGTGTTGATAAGAAAGAAATCAAAAGAGGTATGGTTCTGGCTAAACCAGGATCAATTACACCTCATACAAAACTTAAGGCAGAGGTTTATGTTCTTAAGAAAGAAGAAGGTGGACGTCATACTCCATTCCATAATAAATATCGTCCTCAGTTCTATATTAGAACACTTGATATTACAGGTGAGATAACTCTTCCTGAAGGAACAGAGATGGTTATGCCTGGTGATAATGTTACAATCACTATTGACCTTATATATCCTGTTGCTGTTAATGTCGGTCTCCGTTTCGCTATCCGTGAAGGTGGAAGAACAGTAGGTGCAGGACAGGTGACACAGATTTTGGAATAGGTTTTGGATATATATGTAAGGGCGCAATATTTTGCGCCCATACAATATACGGGTGTAGCTCAGTTGGTAGAGCACTGGTCTCCAAAACCAGGTGTCGGGAGTTCGAGTCTCTCCTCCCGTGCAATTTATTATTAGTACTATGAATATAAAAGGATATTTTCAGGAATCATTCACAGAACTCGTGCACAAGGTTACCTGGCCTACATGGAGCGAACTACAGAACAGCGCAGTTTTAGTCATGGTCGCATCACTCATATTTGCACTTATTGTTGCAGGTATGGATTTTGTGTTTGGCCGGACAATGGAATTCATTTACAGTTTGTTATACTAAACAGAAGACGGTTCCAATGAGTGAGAATGTTAAAAAGTGGTATGTGCTCCGGGCTATCGGGGGAAAAGAAAAAAAGGTTAAAGAATACATCGATAGCGAGGTTGCACGTCTTAAACTTGAGGATTATGTCTCACAGGTTCTGATCCCTACCGAAAAAGTATACCAGATAAGATCAGGGAAAAAGATCAGCAAAGAAAGAACATTCTTTCCGGGATATGTACTGGTTGAGGCGGTGCTGGTAGGTGAAATACCACACTTGTTGAGGAATGTACCTAATGTAATCGGATTCCTTGGCTCACAAAACGGAGAACCGGTTCCACTTAGAAAACCGGAGATAAACAGAATTCTCGGTAAAGTTGATGAACTAAATGCCAGCGATGAAGAGCTGAATGTACCATTTTTCGTTGGAGAATCGGTAAAAGTAATAGACGGACCATTCAACAGTTTTACTGGAATTATTGAAGAGGTGAATGATGAAAAGAAAAAGCTTAAGGTAATGGTTAAAATCTTCGGACGAAAAACCCCTCTTGAGCTTAGTTTTATGCAAGTGGAAAAAGAGAATTAACAGAAGATATTGATAGTTGTAATATTCATAATGCTTCCTGAATAGCTATCAAGGTCTCGCAATTAAATACGCAAATTTAAAATTATGGCAAAAGAAGTTGCTGGACTTATCAAGTTACAGATTCGTGGCGGAAGCGCTAATCCATCACCACCGGTCGGACCTGCTTTGGGTTCAAAAGGTGTTAATATAATGGATTTCTGTAAGCAATTTAATGCAAGGACTCAGGACAAAGCTGGAAAAGTAATACCGGTTGTAATAACAGTTTATAGTGATAAATCATTCGAATTTGTCACAAAAACACCACCGGTTGCCGTACAGCTTCTTGAAGTTGCTAAAGCAAAGAAAGGTTCTCAGGAACCTAACCGCGACAAAATAGCATCAGTTTCCTGGGACCAGGTAAAAACAATTGCTTCGGATAAAATGGAGGACTTAAACTGTTTTACATTAGAGTCCGCAATGCGAATGGTAGCTGGTACAGCCAGAAGTATGGGAATCACCGTTAAAGGAGAATTCCCGGTAAAATAATTAATTAGGAGAAAAAATGACTAAACTTACCAAAAACCAAAAGTTTGCTCTTGAAAAACTCGATAAGGACAAACTTTATACTTTGAAAGAAGCTTCTGCTCTGGTTAAGGATATGACCAAGACCAAGTTTGACGCTTCGATCGATTTAGATGTAAGGTTAGGTATAGATCCAAGGAAATCCAATCAGATGGTCCGCGGCGTTGTTTCACTCCCTCACGGAACCGGTAGAGAAACACGAGTACTCGTGCTTTGTACCCCCGATAAGGAAGCTGAAGCAAAAGAAGCAGGTGCTGATTTTGTTGGTCTCGACGACTTTGTTGAAAAGATCAAAGGTGGTTGGACAGATATGGATGTTATAATAACCATGCCATCTGTTATGGGAAAGGTCGGTCAGTTAGGTCGAATACTCGGTCCTCGCGGACTGATGCCGAACCCAAAGAGTGGTACTGTTACTATGGAAATTGGTAAGGCTGTTAAAGAAGTGAAGCAGGGGAAGATTGATTTTAAGGTCGACAAAACCGGAATCATTCATGCCTCAATCGGAAAAGTCTCATTCGAACCAGATAAGATCGTCGACAACGCTAGGGAGTTTATCTCAATGGTAAACAAACTTAAACCGGCAGCTGCAAAAGGTACCTACATTCGTAGTGTATTCATTTCCAGCACAATGAGCCCGGGTGTTAAGGTGGATCCTAAAGGTCTTGATGATTAATTAGTTAAGTTAAAACTTGAAGAAATAATGAGACGGGAAGAAAAAAATGCTATCATAGACAGCCTTGCTGAGAAACTAAAAGAGTACAGCCACTTTTATCTGACTGATACTGCTCAGCTTAATGCCGCTGATACAAGTGACCTTAGAAGAAAGTGTTTTGATAATGGGATTAAACTCGTTGTTGTAAAAAACACTCTCCTCAAAAGAGCACTCGAGCAGTCTAATGGAAACTTTGAAGAACTATATCCGGTTCTGAAAGGTACTTCGTCCATCATGTTTGCACAATCCGGAAACGTTCCTGCAAAGCTTATTAAGGAATTCCGTAAAAAACATGATAAACCTGTGCTTAAAGGTGCATACGTTCAGGAATCTATTTATGTTGGAGATAATCAGCTCGATGCTCTTGTCTCAGTTAAAACTAAAGAAGAACTGATCGGCGATATAATTATGCTTCTGCAGTCACCTGCAAAACGCGTTATCGGTGCCCTTCAATCAGGTGGAACCAAAATTCATGGTGTTCTTGAAACACTATCAAAAAGAGAAGAGTAATTATAATATAATCAAATTAAAAATCGATAAAAATGGCAGATCTTAAGAAGTTTGCAGAGGAACTGGTTAACTTATCTGTAAAGGAAGTAAACGAACTGGCTAAAATACTTAAAGACGAGTATGGCATTGAACCAGCCGCAGCTGCAGTAGTTGCTGCCGGTCCGGCAGCCAGCGAAGTAGCCGCTGTTGAAGAGAAATCAACTTTTGACGTTATCCTCAAAGCAGCAGGTGGTCAGAAATTGCAAATTGTTAAACTTGTTAAGGATATCACCGGTCTCGGCCTGAAAGAAGCAAAAGCTGTAGTTGATGCTGCTCCGGGTCCTATAAAAGAAGGTGTTTCCAAAGAAGAAGCTGAAGCTATTAAAGGTCAATTAGTAGAAGCAGGAGCTGAAGTTGAACTTAAATAAGTTATACCTGAATACTGGGTTATAGGTTTAGTCCCGATCCGTCGGGACTAATCCTTTTTGTTCTTTAAATTATAAGTTCACTTAATCTTTTAATAAATGTC
>JANNKF010000206.1:0-4920 GCA_031396165.1 Bacteroidales bacterium
GTGTAAACCGTTGCCCCACGGGTGCACTGGTTGAGAAAACTTATATCGATCAGGTATGGGATGCTATTTATGATCCGGAAAAGCATGTTGTTGTTCAGACTGCACCTGCTGTTAGAGTAGCGCTTGGTGAAGATCTTGGATATGATCCGGGTGAAAGGGTTACCGGAAAAATGGTTAATGCTCTTAAACAGCTCGGTTTTGATTCGGTTCTCGATACCGATTTCACTGCCGACCTTACTATTATGGAAGAGGGAACCGAACTGCTTGTCAGACTTAAGAAAGCACTTGTAGACGGAGATAAAGGTGTTTCGTTGCCGATGTTTACATCATGCTCACCGGGATGGATAAAGTTCATTGAACATAAATATCCCGAGTTCCTTCCAAACCTCTCTACCTGTAAATCACCGCAGCAGATGTTTGGGGCTCTTGCAAAAACATATTATGCTAAAAAACGTAACATTGATCCTTCAAAAATAGTTTCGGTTTCCATAATGCCCTGTACGGCTAAGAAATTTGAGGCTGACCGTCCTGAGATGCGTGCAAGCGGTTATAAAGATGTCGATTATGTACTCACTACCCGTGAACTTGCTGTTATGATCAAA
Source organism: Bacteroidales bacterium (assembly GCA_031396165.1). Classification (GTDB taxonomy): domain Bacteria; phylum Bacteroidota; class Bacteroidia; order Bacteroidales; family VadinHA17; genus LD21. The sequence continues at coordinate 603 of JANNKF010000206.1, forward strand.
CAGGCAGGTATCGATTTCAGAAATCTCGAAGAGGTACATTACGACTCATTTATGGGTAATTCAACCGGCGCCGCCGTTATTTTTGGCACTACAGGAGGTGTAATGGAAGCTGCTTTACGTACTGCTTATGAGATTGTTACCGGACGTGAAGTTCCGTTTGAAAAACTAAACATAACCCCGGTTAGGGGAATGGAGGGAGTGAAAGAAGCTACCATCAAAATTGAAGGATGTGTTGATTCATGGAAGTTTCTCGAAGGTGTTGAGCTTAAAGTTGCAATTGGCCATGGACTTGTCAATGCAAATAAGATAATGAAACTTACCAGGGAAGGGAAAGCCCCATATCATTTTGTTGAGATAATGGGATGTCCAGGCGGTTGTATCGGTGGTGGCGGACAGCCAATTCCGACGAACCTTGCCATAAGGACAAAACGTATGAAAGCTATCTATTCGGAAGATGAGCATATGGTATTACGTAAGTCGCATGATAACCCTGAAGTAGTTGCTATATATAAAGAGTTCCTCGACCAGCCTAACAGCCATAAGTCGCACGAACTGCTTCATACTCATTATGTAATACGCGATAATTATTAGAAACCAGCTAACCATGATTTAAAAAGACCGGCAGACTATTGCCGGTCTTTTTGTCTTGTAGTATTTCAAATTGAATAGGTTAGATGCTAAGCGAAGTCTCCAGACTTCGCTTTTACTGAATTATAGTCTAAAGTCTACATTTTGCTCGTGGCGAAGTCTCAGACTTCGCCGAGCTTGGGCTATTTTATTTTTTTGAGCAGCCAGGCCATATTCTCACCGAGAACCTTCATTGTATGCATACCTTCGTCGTCTTTGAGCACTTCTCCTTTTTCCCTGCCGATGCCAATATTCCAGTATGATGATCCCGGAATTATCATCTCATTAATCAGGAAAAAATGGTTGATGCTGTCAAAAGAATGCATTGCACCCGCTCTTCTCACAGCTATCACTGCAGCGCCCACCTTATGTTTCAGGGGAGTGCCTGAAGCTCTCAGTGCATAGCTTGAGACTTCGATAAGCGCTTTTGCATCTGCTGTAATATCGCCATTGTAAACCGGCGATCCGATAATGATGGCATCTGCTTTCATCATCTTTTTTATACAGTTGTTAATGACATCATTCTTTTGGTGACAAAATCCATCGCGCTTCTTTTTACACTTCATACAGGCAATACACCCGCTGACTCTCTTTCCTCCGAGCTGAAAGAATTCTGTCTTGATTCCTTCTTTTTCAATTGCTTTAAAGACCTCTTTTATAAGAAGTTCAGTGTTTCCACCTTTTCTTGGACTGCAATTAATTCCCAGTACTTTCATAAAAAAAAGTTATAAGTTATAAAACTCTGATATCCTTATTGGTTGATTTTCTTCATTCACCCCGACCCCAAGGGGAGCGAAGAAAATCAATTTACTCCCCTTGGGGCTGGGGTAAATAAATTGATTTTCAAGCGATCAGGATTAGCATTTTTAATAATTTACTCAATCTTAACCAATTATACTCAGAATCTGTTCAATATCGATATCCTTGAGCGGGTTATTACTCGATATAAAGGTATCAGCTAACTTTGATTTTTTCTCCTGTAATCTGGTAATTTTTTCTTCTATACTATTGGTTGTGATATACCTGAATACAAAAACACTTTTATCCTGTCCAATCCTGTGAGCACGGTTCAAAGCCTGCATCTCGGAAGCAGGGTTCCACCATGGGTCAAGTATGAATACATAATCGGCAGCAGTCAGATTAAGCCCAACACCACCGGCTTTCAGGGAAATCAGAAAAATTTTGTTTTCCGGATCATTCTGAAAACTGTTGACTATCTTTTCCCTGTTTGTACTGGCTCCGGTGAGCATCGCAAACTTTATGCGTTTCTTTTTCAACTCCCCGGCATAAAGATCCAGGTGCTTTACAAACGAAGAGAATACTAAAATTTTATGACCCTCGGAGATAACGCTCTCCATATTATGAAGAACTGTTTCAAATTTACCCGACCCCGAAGAATAATCATCATAGGCCATAACCGGATGGTTCGATAACTGCCTGAGCTTCATAAGACCCTGTAGAACAACAATTGCTGATTTCTCAATTCCTGTCGACGCAATACTTTTAAGGATGCTGTTTCTTACAGATGATTTTTCTTCGTCATATAATTTATTCTGCTCGTCAGTCATATCACAAAACACTGTCTGTTCGGTAACCGGAGGAAGATCACGGGCTACCATATCCTTTGTACGCCTGAGTATGAATGGCTTGATGATCTTCCTCAGTTTCATCTCCTTGGCATCATCACCAAGTTTTTCTATCGGCTTTGCAAACTCTCTCCTGAAGAATGCCAGATCGCCGAGCAGGCCAGGATTTACAAAATTGAGCTGTGTCCAGAGGTCAGTAAGTGAATTTTCAACCGGTGTTCCCGTGAGAACCAGCTTGAAATCTGAATCGAGCCTTGTTACTGTTTTATATAACATAGAGGCAGGGTTTTTTATAACCTGGCTCTCATCAAGGATAATATAATGAAATTTAAATTTGCTGATCAGATCAATATCCTGTCTTATAGTATGATAACTTGAAAGTATTATATCGAAATTATTAAAATAGGAGGTTGCTTTCTTTCTTTGATTCCCCTTGTAACTGATTACTTTCATCGCAGGAACGAATCTTTTTATCTCATTTTCCCAGTTATAGATCAGCGAGGCAGGAACAATAATCAGGGAAGTGAGCTTCGACTCAGTGTCGTTGAAAAGAGAAGCCCCGGTGATTGTAACTTTTTTCGGAACAGGCACTATGTTCTCTTTATTATGCTGAAGCAGGGCCAGTGTCTGAATTGTTTTCCCTAACCCCATATCATCTGCCAGGCATCCACCCAAACCAGCTGTTTGCAGGAAATTGAGCCAGTTAAGTCCTTCAGACTGGTATTGCCTCATAGTGCATTCGAGACCTGCGGGTGGATTTATAACAGGGATCTGGTCCGGCACCAGAAGTCTCTCAAGCCTCTCTAATCCTGTCTTCCCTTCTTCTGCAAGTGTCTCAGAGAGAAGCGAAAAATGTTGTTTGTGGATCATGAGCGAATCATCTGAGCTCTTTCCAAACTCCAGAATATTTTTATACCTGGTAAACCATGTTTCAGGCAAAACTAATATAGATGCATCTGGTAATATAAACTCCCTTATTCCATCAAGAATATTCTTTCTGAAACGGCTGAATGGAATTTCCCATTCCCTGATCTTAACTATTGCTTTAAGATCAAACCAGTCATTTACTATCTGACTGGTTATCTCAATTGTAACAGGATTTAGATTATAATTATGGTCAAGTCTTGATGTCAGGATAAATCCTGCATCAACAAATTCCGAATAGCTGTTGTTTATAATCTCAATCAGAGAATAGAGTTCATCCTTGTTTTTGCTGCCGGTTGTAAGAGGTACAAAATTGATGTCATCATCAGAAAAGAATCCCAGATCACCAAGTGAGTCACGGCATTTCTTTTCCCATTTAAAATCTCTCTGATATTTTCTGAAAGTATAATTTTCACCATTTTTTTCGAAGATCGTAAAGTTGATAAGGGATTCACCTGCATAGATCTTATTCCCCTCGTAACTGTATCTGAGAATAAGTACCGGGATGCCCTTCAATCCTGTTTCAATATCAATCAGAGCTTCTTTTACAGGAGTGATTTGTGAAATTTCAAATCCGGTACCCTTAACCTTGAAATTATTCACCGCATTAAGAACGAAGGTGCTGAAGTATCGTTCTTCGGTTTTTTTCGGAATTATAATACTCTCTTTTATAAGGAAAGGCTTGATCTTCGAACCATCAACATCTGAAACGAAGTATATCCGGTGGTCTTCTCTTATCAGGCAGGGCGATATACATAAAATGTCAATCTGACTCTTATTCATGTTGATCTTTTTGCCACCGGCTTCAAGACTAAGATTATATGTTGTCTGTTCCTGATCTCTGCAGAATCCGAAAACAGGGGAAGCCTGTTCAGTACTTAAATGGAGCCTGTCCTCGGTATGGAGAGTGGCTGTCTTGCTTTTCTGATAACAAACCGGAATATTTTCATAACGTGAAATTGTGAGACATTTATAAATCCTTCTTTCAATGTATGGTCTGATAAAGGTCTCAATCTTTTCAGGTGTTACCTTTTCTATGAAATCTTTTACAGTTTTGTCTTTTGAAAAGAGTTTGAACAGGTTTCGGTCGGAATATTCATTTATTAATTTAACAATCTCTCTCTCTTCGGCAGTTAGTGTTCCAAGAGTGTCAATATTAGGAAAAGGAGAGAGGCATTCAG
>JANNKF010000212.1:0-10304 GCA_031396165.1 Bacteroidales bacterium
GGCTCCGCCGATACCCCAGCATTCCGGCCATAATTCCTGTAATGATGCCTATTACTATCAGAATCAATAACATAGATGTTGACATTTTCATAAGTATTAGTTATTAATCAGAGTAACAAATTTATAAAAAAAACTGCTGCATTGCACCGACGCCATACACAAGGAAGAATTTCAGTCTTCTGTGCATCGTGCGTCGGGTACCATTCGTCGTTTGTCATTTTATTTGGCGCTTCAAACATTATCCCTAATTTTGCCCCCGATGGAAAGAATATGAAAAAGATACTATTTTACACTTTATCCATTTTAGGGATACTTTTATTGGTTGCCTTTTTACTGATAAATAAAACAATTATCAGGACTACCGTAAATACCGGTTCTGAGAGTAAAATAATTTATATCCCATCAGGTTCGAATTATATAAGTGTACTGGATACACTTTATTCGAATCTGGATATTGAAAACCGCAAATTGCTGGAGTGGGTGGCAGATCGGAAAAATTATCCCTCATTAATTAAACCGGGCAGATATGTTATTCAACCTGACCTCAATTATATCGGACTGGTCAATCTTTTACGATCCGGAAAACAAACGCCCGTAAAAGTCACTTTCAATAATGTCAGGAGTCTAAGTCAGGTGGCAGGTAAGATTGGGAAGCTCATTGAAGCAGATTCCATTCGGCTGATTAATTTCTTTTCAGATGATTCTAATTACCCGAATGATGGTTTTAAAAGTGAAACAATAATTGCACTGTTCATTCCCGATACTTACGAACTATACTGGAATACTAATCCGAAGGGACTATATGAAAGAATGTTAAAGGAGTACAGGAATTTCTGGAATGATGAAAGGTTGGAAAGCGCAAAAGAGAAAAATCTTGATCCTGTAGAAGTTGCCATTCTGGCTTCAATAATTGATGATGAAGTCGTGAAGAAAGACGAAAAGCCTCGTATTGCAGGAGTTTATCTGAACAGATTAAAGCGTGGAATTCCTCTTCAGGCTTGTCCAACTATAAAGTTTGCCCTGAATGATTTCACTATCACAAGGGTACTGAAGAAACACCTGATAGTTGATTCTCCCTACAATACCTATAAGCACAATGGATTTCCGCCCGGACCAATTGGCTGCCCATCAAAAGACGGACTGGATGCAGTATTGAATGCTGAAGATCATGATTATATATTCTTTGCAGCCAAATCCGATTTTTCCGGTTATCATAATTTTTCACGTACTCTTTCCGAACATAACAGGTATGCAGCTCAGTATCAGAAAGAACTGAACAAAAGAAGAATCTTCAGATAGCACCTATAACTTCTACTTCCCTTTCCAGATGGATTCCGAACTTGTCAGATACTGATTTCCTTATTGACTCTGAGAGTTCATAAATGTTTTTGCCTGTAGCCTTTCCATAATTTACCAGTACCAGTGCCTGTTTATCATGTACGCCGGCATCACCATTCCGCCTCCCTTTCCAGCCACACTGGTCAACAAGCCATCCTGCCGCCAGTTTTGTTAATCCGGAATTGTCATTGAATGTCGGTGCTCCGGGATACTGCTTAAGGATGCTTTCTGCAACTGATGAACTTACTACAGGATTCTTAAAAAAGCTTCCCGCATTCCCGATGATAACCGGATCGGGCAGTTTTGCCAATCTGATATTAATTACTGCTTTCCGGACGTTTTTCAGTGTTGCACCGCCTAGTTTATCGGTTTCATCCCGGAGTGATCCATAATTGAGATTAAGAACGGGCAGCTTACTGAGTCTGAAGAAAACCCTGGTAACCAGATACTTTCCTTTAAGACTTTTCTTAAAAACACTGCTCCTGTATCCAAATTCACATTCTTCATTTGTGAATGATTTAACAGTTCCATCTTCAGTTGAGATAGTTTTTACATGTTCTATATAGTCTTTAACCTCAACTCCGTATGCGCCGATATTCTGTACGGGGCTTGCCCCTACAGTACCGGGAATAAGAGACAGATTTTCCAGTCCCGAAAAACCTCTGTTGACAGACCATTCAACCAGTTTGTCCCAGTTCACACCTGCTCCGGACGATACAATTACTGTATTCTCTTCTTCTTTAACAATAGTGATCCTCCCTATTTCCGGACGGATTATTGTTCCTCTGAAATCGCCTGTAAATAATATATTGCTTCCGCCTCCGAGTATGAAAAGCGGTTTTTCGAATGCCTCAGGATTTTTAAAAAATGTTATAATCTCTTTTTCGCATTTAAAATGCAAAATGCAATCAGCCAAATATTTGAGTCCAAAAGTGTTGTATTTTTGAAGCGAGACGTTTTTTTCGACGATCATCCGGTTTTTTTTGTAAAAATAATGAAACTCGGCAAATATTCATTGACGATTATTTTCCCGCGGATTTCGCAGATAAACGCAGATCCTTTTTATATTCTCTGCGCAAATCAGCGAAATCAGCGGGAGACAATTTATTATGCAATAGATTTTATTAAATTTACGCATGCCCCAAATTGCAAATAGACCCGAGGTTGTCTTCTCGGTAACCAACTGTATTTGTTTTGATCAGCGAGTTTTAAAGATGGCTGAAACAGTCAGTTCGTTGAACTGCGATGTAAAAATTATCGGGCGAAAGAAAGGCAATTGTTGTAATACTGATCAGGTGAAATTTACAACAAAAAGGTTCAGAATGATATTCAAAAGAGGCTTTCTGTTCTATATGTTCTTCAATATCAGGCTCTTCTTCTATCTGTTATTAACCAGATCTGATCTTCTGGTGGCAAACGATCTGGATACATTACTTCCAAATTTTCTTGTTTCAAAACTGAGGAGGATTCCCCTTGTATACGATTCACATGAATACTTTACAGAAGTGCCTGAAATTCAAAACAGACCAATTGTTAAATGGGTTTGGAAACTAATTGAGAAAAGTATATTTCCGGGGTTAAAATATGTAATGACTGTAAGTGATTCAATAGCAGATAGATATAAAATAGAGTATGGTTTAAGGCCTATAACTGTCAGAAATTGTTCCCGAAAATCTGATAACATAATTCCTGTTTCAAAAAAAGAAATCGGAATACCGGATGATCATCTGTTGCTGGTTTTCCAGGGTACAGGGATAAATATTTCCAGGGGAGGGGAGGAATTGGTAGACGCAATTTTCAGAACGGAGCGTTTTATACTTCTGATTATAGGTTCCGGAGATGCTCTGCCGGATCTTAAATCGAAAGTCAGCGAATTAAATATCGGTGAAAGAGTAAGATTTATTGACAGGCTGCCCTGGGATGAGGTGATGAGATATACCAGGGCTGCTGATATTGGGCTAAGTCTGGATAAAAATACTAATCTGAATTACCAATTCAGTCTTCCTAATAAACTATTTGATTATATAGGAGCAGGAATACCTGTAATTGTAAGTGACCTTCCGGAGGTTAAAAAGATTGTAACACTGTACCATTGCGGAATCACGATCAGTGAAGTATCCGCAGAGAAAATATCCGAAGCCCTAATGGAATTGCTGTACAGACCTGATACTCTTTCATTCTTAAAAGAAAATGCAAAAGTTGCAGCTAAAAACTTAAATTGGGAAATCGAAAGTGAAATTGTAAAGGAATTATATAAAGAGGTGTTACGCAATAACGGAACAACGCTATAAAGGTATACAGGCATTAACGTTAATGAAGTGACTGCATGACCACAAGACCGCTAGACCGCTAGACCGCAAGACTGCAAGACTGCAAGACAATATTTTGCTATCTTTGCCCGAAATATTCAAAATGATAGGTTTTATCAGAAAACATTACTTTATAATAATTTTCACCTTCGTGGGAGCGCTTGGCGGATTTCTGTACTGGCGGTTTATTGGTTGTGAGTCAGGGACTTGTCCGATAAAATCAAAATGGTATCTTAGTACACTTTGGGGACTGGCATTTGGCTACCTCTCCGGTAGCATAATCAAGGACCTGATAGCGAAGTTTAAAACAAGGAAAAACTCTGACATTAATCCTGGCGCTGACGCCGATTTGTAATCGGTGCCATTCACTGAGCCAGGATTGCAAATTTGCATTAGAATGATGATCTTTTTTTTCTGTGGAACTCTGTGTAACAAAGAAAAGAACTGTCACAGAGGTACACAGAGGTAACACAGAGCTTCACAGAGATTACATTCTTCCACTATAACATGCATATAGTTTTAAATTAAATATTAATTTGCAGTAAATAATTTTAAGTGTTCTAAACTGAAAATATTCACAAAATGACCACAAATCGCCGTAATTTTTTAAAGACAGCAACATTCGCCGGAGCCGGTGCTATGACAACCGGATTAATCACCGGTTTTACACAGAAGCAGACTGAATCGAATCTTGCATCAATACTGGCGTCCGCCAAAAAATCACATTCACAAAAATTTAACATGTCGGGATATGCTGCTCCTGCATTACCTGTTGTCAGAGTGGGAGTTATAGGATTAGGAGACAGAGGAAGCGGTGCTGTGGAACGCTTAACAAATATTGAAGGAATTGAAGTCAAAGCGCTGTGCGATTTACGTCAGGTTGCTGTAGCCGGATCACAGAAATATCTGAAGAGCATTGGCCGACCGTCAGCAAAGGAATTTTCAGGTAACGATAATGTATGGAAGAAACTTATTGAAATGCCTGATCTTGATTTGATTTATATATGTACCCCATGGGTTTGGCATACAGCAATGGCTGTATACGCCATGGAATCGGGGAAACATACCGCCTGCGAAGTACCGATAGCACGTACCATTGATGAAGCCTGGCAGCTTGTTGAGACATCGGAAAAAACCAGGAAGCATTGTATGATGCTTGAAAACTGCTGCTATGATTTCTTCGAACTTCTTACACTTAATATGGCCCGCAATGGATTATTTGGCGATATAATTCATGGAGAAGGCGCTTATAATCACAACCTTATGGGTTATAACTTCAAGAAACCGAGTGATGAGAGACAAACTGACGGAGCATACACCGAAATGTGGCGTCTGAAAGAGAATGCTACTCGTAACGGAAATCTTTATCCTACACATGGATTAGGTCCAATATGTGAGGTTATGAGTATTAACCGTGGTGATAAAATGGAATATCTCTCCTCTATGTCGACTAATGATTTCACAATGGGGCCGAATGAAAAACAGCTTTCTGCGAACGATCCTTTTTATGCGGAATGGAGAGATTCAAAATTCAGGGGTAATATGAATACCACACTTATCAGGACTACTCTTGGAAAGACAATAATGGTACAGCATGATGTTTCCTCGGAACAGCCATATTCAAGGATTCACCTGGTAAAAGGTACCCAGGGTATGGCGGTTAAGTATCCAAAACAGATGATAGCTTTAGGCGAAAGTTGGGAAAAGGAAGAGGATATGAAAACCATCACTGAAAAATATACTCCTGAGATAGTTAAGAGGGTAGGGGAACTCGCGAAGAGAGTAGGCGGACACGGTGGAATGGACTTTATTATGGATTGGAGGATGATTGACTGTCTGAGAAACGGACTGCCACTCGATCAGAATGTATATGACGGAGCTTTATGGAGTTCAGTTGCACCTCTCAGCGAATGGTCTGTTGCCAACAGGTCGCAATCTATTGATGTTCCTGACTTTACGGGAGGTTCTTGGAAGACAAACAAGCCTCACGGGATCAATCTGGAAACCGGTGGTTCAACGAAAGTGCTTGAAGTTAAGGAGACAAAAGAAGAAATGCAGCTTAATGTGAAGTAGTTGCTGGTTACTGGTTGCTGCCGCCCGACTGAACGATAGCTTAACTTCATATTAAAGATAAAATATCAGTCGTTCGGGCGGGGTTGCTGGTTGTTAAGATCGATTACCGTGATATTTTACCTGTAATCCATGGAGAAAATTCCGAAGGATCTGATCTTCGCATATGCGATACTGGTTCTGATCGGGATTACGGAAAAATGCACTTAATTCATGCTTGCTTATTTGCATATCGACCAGTTTAAGGATCTCCAGAATATCTTCATCTTTCAGATTAAGGGCAATTTTTAATTTTCTGAAGATTATATTATTATTCAGCCGCTTCTCCGGAAGCGGTTGTTTCCCTTCCTTTTTGCCGCGTTTATCAGTAATAAATCCATTCAGGAAAATTGCTAGCTGATTGTCGTTAAGTTTCTGATATGCAGGATCATCATCTTTTTTTAACCAGTCGCTTATCTGTGCCCTTGAAACTTGTTGACCGGTCGTAGCAAACAGTTCCATCATTTTTGTGTCATTCAAATCGAAGGTGAACCGAAGACGGCGGAGTATATCGTTATTGGTCATATTTTTGTTTTATCTGTTTTCAAAAGCCGGAATTGATCCCGGCAATCCGGGTTTCATTTCTGATTGCTAAAAATAGTATTAATTTAAAAATAATCAGATTATTTGAAAGCGGCTTAACTTTAGGATCATAATAAACCTTTGGTTCAATCAGGTTTTAAGGCTTTTTTTCGTTACTTTGCGGGCTGTTTTAAGAACAGGTTGAACTAATTAACTAATGATGATTTATGAGGGCGCCGAATTAATTGGTCTTCTATTCAAAGTATATGCAATAGTCTTATTTTCAGGAATATTTTCGATCCCGTTTGTTCCTGTCAGTGTTAAACCAATTATAAGTATAATAACCGTAACCCTGGTTGCTTTTCTGACTGGTTTTATGGCAATTGCGGGATTTAGCGATGGCGGTGTCGAATATATTATTAACGGCGGATCATTTTTTGGAAATATTCCTCTCAGAATTGACGCACTTGCAGGATGGTTTATTCTGATTGTCAATCTGACTTCAGTTACCGGTGTCCTTTATGGAGCTGGTTATCTTAAATCAGCATCGGTACAACCATCAGTTATTTCATTCCACTGGATCCTTTATATTACATTTCAATCGTCGATGGTGTTTGTGTGCATGGTTCAGCACAGCATAGCATTTATAGCAGCATGGGAGATTATGTCACTCTCTTCTCTCTTCCTGGTGCTTTTTGACTATACCAATCCTAAGGTATTAAAGGCAGGCATAAATTACCTGGTTCAGATGCATATAAGTGTTGTGCTTATCACTGTTGCATTTATCTGGGTCTACTTTAAAACAGGAACATTTGATTTCAATGGAATAAATGAATACTTCGGGTCCAATGCGAATATCTGGCTATTCCTGGTATTTTTTGCCGGTTTTGGACTGAAATCAGGTTTTCTGGGTCTTCATACCTGGCTGCCTCTGGCCCATCCTGCGGCACCATCTCATATTTCAGGGGTAATGTCGGGTGTAATTGTAAAAATGGGTATTTACGGGATATTCAGAGTAATTACTTATCTTAAAGCAGATTATCTCGTACTTGGTGAAATTATTCTTACACTGTCTCTTCTGACTGGTTTCTTCGGAATTATGAATGCAGCAGTTCACCGTGATTTTAAAAAGATGCTTGCGTATTGCACAATAGAAAATATTGGTATTATTGGAATTGGTATTGGCATTGGCCTGATTGGACTATCAACAGGTCAGTCGCTTCTGGGTTTCTTTGGCTTTGGAGGTGCGCTGCTTCATGTCCTTAACCATTCGCTGTTCAAATCGTTACTTTTCTTTTCAGCTGGTTCAGTTTACAGGCAGACACATACCCGGGATATGGATAAACTTGGAGGATTAATTAAGTCAATGCCCCGGAGTGCTTCTTTTTTTCTAATCGGGTCAATAGCAATAGGGGGGATCCCCCCGCTTAATGGATTTATCTCTGAGTTTATGATTTATTCAGGGATCTTGTCAGGTATTGATACAACCGGTGTTTCCCTGACTACACTTATGATTCTCACTTTTGCCGGGCTGAGCATTATTGGCGGGGTTTCAATTCTTACCTTTACCAAGACTTTTGGCACTATTTTTCTTGGATCATCAAGACAGAAACAGGATCATGAACCGAAGGAAGTTCCATTCCTGATGCTACTACCCCAGTACATTATAGTGGTTGTCATGGTCATAATCGCTTTTTTTCCGGGTTATTTTATTTCATCTCTTGGCAAAATGCTGAATACTGGCATTTTACATTCAATGAAAATCAATCCGGAAAGTATTATCGGCTATCAGGAAGTTATGAAGAACATAAGTCTTGCCTCATTCCTTTTTTTATTCGTGGTGCTTTTAGTATTTCTTCTCAGAAAAGCAATTATAAGCGGGAAGAAAGAAGATTATTCATCAACCTGGGGGTGCGCTTATCCTGCACCTAATCCAAGGATGCAGTATACAGGAAAATCATTTTCCAAATCGCTTGGGAAGCTTCTGAATTTTATGATCATTGAGAAAAAGGGTTATAGTGAAATAACCAGGGAGGAAACATTCCCTGATATAAGAAAATACCGTTCCTTTTATCTCGATTTCATTGAAAACAAACTAATTGATCCTGTTGTTTTGATAATGACACGCTTCATAAATCTGTTTCAGTTTATTCAAAACGGTAAGATCCAGGCTTACGTGATTTACGGAATTGTATTTATTCTTACTATTTTTTTGGGAACTGTTTTAAATCTCTGGCATTGATTACTTTACTATTATATATTGTTCTGTTGGCAGTATTTATGCTTCTCTTCTTTGATTCAAAAGTGAAGGGGATTATCACTCTTGTCACTGTGGCAATATTAGGAGTTTCAAGTAGTGTGATAGCATTTAAAGCTCTGGTTGGGCCTGCCTATGAGATAACTTTCTCCGGAACTATGCTATTTGGACAGATACTTTTGAAAATCGATGCTTTGTCAGCCTGGTTCATACTTACTATTAATTTCACAATCATTACCGGTGCTATCTACGGGTTTAATTATATGAAAAGATACAGAGAAAGGAAGAGCGCTATTACACTTCATTGCATTGCTTTTTTGTTAGCACATCTGTCTCTGTTGGGAACATGCTCCGTTCAGAACGGTTTTATCTTTTTGCTTCTATGGGAGTTGATGGCAATATCTATGTTCATACTTGTAATCTTCGAAAATTATAAACCAGATACACTTAAAGCTGGCATTAATTATATTGTACAGTCTCATTTCAGTATAGTTTTCATTATGCTGGGATTCATTTATGTTGCTTACAAGACAGATAATTACGGTTTTGATGCAATTGTAACTTTTACCAATAGTCAGTCAACACTGGCAGGAACAGCACTTTTTTTATGTTTTTTTATCGGGTTTGCCATAAAAGCAGGTTTTGTACCGTTTCACACCTGGCTCCCATACGCCCACCCTGCTGCTCCTTCACACGTATCAGGTATAATGTCAGGTGTGGTAATAAAGATCGGGATCTATGGAATCCTGAGAATGTTACTTTTGATTAAAACAGACTATGTAACAATTGGTTTTATAATACTCTTTGTCTCAGTTTTCACCGGGATCTATGGTGTAATGCTTGCAACAATTCAACATGATCTGAAAAAACTGCTCGCATATCACAGTATTGAAAATATCGGGATAATAGGAATAGGAATCGGAATAGGATGTATTGGACTGGGCTCTGTTAACAAATGGATGGCAATACTGGGTTTTTCCGGAGCCCTCCTTCACACTCTGAATCACTCCTTATTTAAGTCTTTACTCTTTTACAGCGCAGGCAATGTTCTGCAGGCAACTCATACAGTAAACATTGAAAGACTTGGTGGAATTATTAAAAAGATGCCACATACAGCGATTCTTTTTCTGCTTGCGGCAATTGCTATTTGCGGTCTTCCTCCACTGAATGGCTTTATTTCGGAGTTTCTTATTTACGGCGGCATATACAATTGGCTTTACAGTGCAAACCTGATCTCACTTCTGGCAATTGTTTTCTCAATAGGAGGCCTCGTCCTGATTGGCGGGCTGGCACTCCTTTGTTTTACAAAAGCCTTCAGCATTGTGTTTCTCGGTACACAGCGCGATTCAGGTATTACTGAGATAAAGGAAACCAGTAGGTGGCAGCTTTTCCCAATGTACCTGATACTCACTATTATGATTATGATAGGATTGTTTCCATCAATCTTCATAAACGCACTTCAACGTCCTGTTAATCTTTTCACACATCATATAACATTCAATCTGAATATGATAAAAGTTGGTGCGATCGATTCGTTACAGATGGTTAACTGGGTCTTTTTTGCTTTTATCCTGTTAATTATTCTGGTTATTTTAATAAGAAAGTATTTTTCAGGGAAAAAAGTAATAGAGTCAGGCCCGACATGGAGATGCGCTTATAATCAAACCGAAAGCCTCTTTCAGTATACTGCAGGATCTTTCGTCAGAACTTATGCAAAACTGGCAAAACCAATGCTCGAAATTGAAAAGAAAGAAATTGAGGTAACTGAA
>JANNKF010000216.1:0-5323 GCA_031396165.1 Bacteroidales bacterium
CCAACAGCAGGGAAAGGATTTTGTGGACCGATCCCGGTTTTGTTAAGCCCGAATAGATATAAATTCAGTTTCTTGTAAGAATATTTAATTGTAATTTATGAGAGCCAAAACTTTTTCACCAGTTCAAAGTAATGAGGGTGGCAGTTCAAAAACTTATGTATTAGCGGCTGCATTTTTCAGCCTTCTTGCAATAGTTGGATTTGCATTATACGGACTGCCGTTCTATTATGATTTCATGAAGGAGGAATTCGGGTGGTCCACCAAAATTGTGACATCCGGTAATGCTTTAAGTAAACTTCTTGTAGCTCCATTATTCGGTTTTCTTGCCGGCTGGATAATTGACAGATATGGCCCCCGTAAGATGATGATGGCAGGTGCGATAATGGTCGGAGGTGCACTCATTGGACTTGGTTTTATGAGTTCTCTTTGGATGTTCTACTTCTTCTATGTATTCAATGCTCTCGGGTATGTATTTGGAGGTCCGCTGCCATGTCAGGTATTGATTTCACGTCGATTCGAAAAAAACAGGGGAAAAGCGATGGGGATAGCCTATCTTGGTATTGGATCGGGATTCGTTATTGTCCCGTTGATTTCCGTTGCCATGGAGAAAAGTTTCGGATGGCATTATGCGTTGGCAGGACTCGGTGTACTGATTATACTTATTGCGGTACCCTTGGCATATTTTTTAAGGGAACCAGCCGGCACCGGAGTGGTTCCTGTAGAAAAGCAATCTTCAGTTAAGATTTCTGCCGTTCTTAAGAATAAAAACTTTTATCTTCTTGCTATAGGCAGCATGTGTTCTATTGCAGCAGTGGGAGGGACTAATCAACATTTAAAGCTTTATCTCAGAAATCTGGAATATAATCAGGCTCAGGCTGCCGGAATAATATCTCTTGTTGCTTTCTCAAGTCTGGCAGGAAGAGTCCTGATGGGTTGGCTGGCTGATCTGTTTCCGCGAAGGAATGTTATGATTTTCATTTACTTGCTTGTTGCATCTGCAATTCCTGTATTGCTACTTCCTGAATTCCCGGGAAGAATTTACTTGTTTGCAGTAATTTTTGGTCTTGGTTTGGGTGGCGATTACATGATTATCCCGCTTATGGCAGGAGATCTGTTTGGTGTAAAAACTCTCGGTCGTGTAATGGGCATTGTGCTTGTTGCCGATGGTATTGCTGAAGCTACCAGTCCATGGATGGTAGGGGCACTCTACAATGAAACCACAAAAAGTTATTCAATAGGTTTCACTGCATTGATATTTGTGGCACTTGCCGGTGCTGTTATTATTTCATTTCTTCCAAAGTCGGGTATAGCGATGGTTCATGAATCTCAAAAGTAAAGATGTCGGTTAATCAGGATTATTAAACCATTACATTTCTTCATTTGACTTGATATTTGAAATGCCACTTTTAATCGACTTTTTTGTTCTGCTAGCATAAAGCCTATGGAGTGAAAAACGGGCACATTTTAAACGAAGAGTTAAATATTAGTAGAATTATTTTGCTTTACTTCGACACAAGTGAAGAATAATTGAAACTGATTTTGCAGGATTGATTGTTCTAGCGTTTTGAGGTTGCTTACCATCTCTGGACTTTAATTTAGTCTTTCAAACTCCTTTTTATTTATGTTAGTCAAAAAAATTTGCTTTTTGTCCTAAGTCTTCATAAATTTAACATTGAATAATTAATAAACCAATATAAAACTTAAAAACATGTATGGCTCGTATTTTACTTTTTTAGGAGGAATCATTTGTGTTATTCTTATAATTCCATTTTTTATAATGGGATACCGTCTCAAAAGGATAATGAATGCAATTGTTGGGCTTGCAGATCTTGAATTTTAGGAAGCCTGTACTTTGAAATCCTATATATCTTTAAAACCGGAAGTAGTAAGAAAGAATTATACAACGAACATAGTCGAACGCATATTCTGACAAATTATTCAAATTAATTTAGTATTCTTTGATTTGGTTCTATTTCAGACACACAGCAATATTTCAGAATGTAAGTAAATACCTCAATTTTTAATTTTATCAGAATTGAGGCAAAAAAATAATGCAATCTGCTATAAACCAGCAATATTACATTAATAAAGAGTGAACCTAGAGGGACTCGAACCCCCAACCTTCTGGTCCGTAGCCAGATGCTCTATCCAATTAAGCTATAGGTCCTAATTTATACCTTTGGTCCGTAGCCATCCCGAGTGCTCGGGACAATTATGCTATGGGTGCGAAATATCGAGCGCAAATATAATAATATATTGTAAAAAAAGTACTTTAACTAAGCTAAAGTTTATAGTGCCTGGAGTTAAGAGTGACTAAAGTTGAAAAGAAATACAATACTGTATCTTATAACTCTAAGTACTCTACGTACTCTACGTACTCTACGTACTCTACGTACTCTACGTACTCTACGTACTCTACGTACTCTACGTACTCTACGTACTCTAAGTACTCTAAGTACTCTAAGTACTCTACGTACTCTACGTACTCTACGTACTCTAAGTACTCTATGTACTCTAAGTACTCTAAGCACTCTAAGCACTCTAAGTACTTTAGGCACTCCGGACTTTTTATTTTGGGGAATAATAATTACTTTTATTTATTAATTAATTGAATTCATAGATTAATATATACTTGATAATCAATAAAAAACATAATTTTTATGAAAAAGACTGCGGGCATTATTGTCAAAATCTTACTTGGATTGATATTACTTATTCTTGTATTACTTTTTACAGTTCCGATACTATTTAAGGAGCAGATCAGGTCTAAAGTAGTACAGGTAATTAATGAATCCGTTGATGCAACGGTAAATTTTGACAATTATAAGCTTGGATTTTTCAGGAATTTTCCAAATCTGACATTCTCATTGAACAATGTCTCTGTTGTCGGGACCGATAAGTTTGAAAACGATACTCTTGCAGGATTTGAATCTTTCAATCTTGTCTTCAATCTCTCAAGTCTTATTGGTAATTCGGGCTATGAAGTAAAAACAATTGTAGTTGATAAGGCAGTTGTAAATGCTATCGTCCTGAAAGATGGTACTGTAAACTGGGATATCATGAAAGATACAACAGAAACTGTTTCTGTTGAAGAAGAAACAACTTCTTCAGATATGAAAATTCAGTTAAAAAACGTGACAATACTTAACTCTTCAATATCCTATCTGGATTATGAGTCTGATATGCAGGCGTATCTTAAGAACATGAATTTTAGCATGAAGGGAGACATGACATCAAGTGAAACTGATTTGCAGATGTCAATTACAATGGGTGACTTTACTTTTGTTATGGAAGGAATTAAATATCTCAACAAAACCGTTGTTGATTCAAAAATCGATATGCTGGCAAATTTTGACAATTATGAATTCACCTTTAGGGAAAACTATTTTACAGTTAATGATCTGAAACTGAATTTTTCAGGTATGGTTGCCATGCCCGGCGATGATATAGAAACTGACATAAAATTCAGTACAGCTCAGACATCATTCAAAACGCTGTTATCCCTGATTCCGGCATTTTATATGACAGATTATGCAGATCTTAAAACAACTGGCGAATTTGCTGTTACCGGGTCTGCGAAAGGAATATACAGCGATGCTGACAGTACATTACCGGATATTACTCTGGCAATGTCAGTAAGTAATGGTCTGATAAGTTATCCCGACCTCCCTGAGCAGATAAAAAATATAAATCTTAAGTCAAATGTTTATGTTGACGGGAAAGATCTTGATAAGACAACTGTGGCTGTTGACAAGTTTCATATGGAAATGGCAGGGAGTCCCTTCGATATGACGTTTGCCCTTAAAACTCCTATGAGTGACCCTGACTTTAAGGGATCAATGGTAGGCAGGATTGACCTTTCAGCCCTTATGAAAGCAATTCCAATGGATAGCATAAGCCTGTCAGGTATTATTGATATGTCGGTTCAGATGGCTGGACGGATGTCGATGATCGAAAAGGAACAGTATGAGAGCTTTGTGGCAAAAGGAAACATGGACATAAAGAATATGGTAGTGGCAATGACTGGTTATCCAGATGTTAAAATTAATGAAGCCGGTTTTGAATTTACACCTGCATATGCTACTATGACAAATACCAGTCTGAGTGTGGCAGGGAATAGCGATTTTACTTTGTCAGGTCGTCTTGAAAACTATATTCCATATGTCTTCAGCGATCAGACTATTAAAGGGAATCTTACAATGAGATCAAAGCTCATTGATGTATCTGATATAATGTCAAAAATGGCAGCAGATACAACTGTTATAGAAGATACTGTTGCCCTTACCCTTGTCCGGGTTCCGCGAAATATTGATTTTGATTTCAATGCACTCATCGATAAATTCTCCTATGACAAAATTAAAGCTGAAAATGTAAAAGGACATATTATTGTCCATGATGGTGTTCTAAGCCTTCGGGAAACTGGGATGGATATACTTAAGGGCACTATAGGTATGAATGCCGATTATGATACACGCGACTCACTTAAGCCTTTAATGAAGGCTGATTTTGACCTGAAGAATGTTGCTGTAAAAGAGGCCTTTGCAACCTTTAATACTGTACAGAAACTCGCTCCTGCAGCTAAAGGTATAGAGGGAAACATAAGCGGGAAACTGGCATTTACCAGTCTCCTTGGACAAGATATGATGCCTGTCATTAACTCAATAAATGGGTTTGGTAAGATTCAGTCGGAACAGGTAACTCTCGTCGAGTCAAAAACTTATGATAAAATAAGGGAAACTCTCAAGCTTGGCGATAAATTCAGTAATACCTTCAAGGATATAAATATTAGTTTCAGGATTGCTGACGGCAGGATCTTCGTTAGTCCGTTTGATATTAAAGCCGGCAATCTGAAAATGAATATCAGCGGAGACCAGGGTATTGATCAAACCCTCAATTATATTGTGAAAACCGAAATCCCGAGAACGGATCTTGGCGGATCAGTTAACTCTCTGATTGATAATTTATCAGGCGAAGCTGCAAAGTTAGGGATAGCATATAAACCATCTGATGTGCTGAAAGTCAATATGAAAGTAACCGGGACCTTCAGCAAACCGGTTGTTGCTCCGTTTTTTGGAAGCACATCAGGTGAGAGCACAGCTGGAGGTGTTAAGGAAGCGGTTAAAGAGGTCGTTAAGCAAACAATTGATAATACAGTTGATAATGCAAAGGATAAAGCCAGGGAAGAAGCCACAGCCCAGGGCGCAAGACTGGTTAAGGAAGCTGAGGAGAGAGGCCAACAGCTAAGAGATGAAGCGTCCATTGTTTCCGTTTGCCGAAAGTTTGTATTGAGATAGCGGAGGGCTGAGAGCGAAGAGCTTAGAGC
>JANNKF010000286.1:0-2918 GCA_031396165.1 Bacteroidales bacterium
ACGGCACTTTACCGCACTTATGAACGAATGGTAAACATTTCCGAAGATGGAAGGTATTACAGCGGTTTTGATGATACTGTACATTCTGATAACGGTACAGATTTTTATAATGACGACTGGATGTGGGATACTTACAGGGCTGCACATCCGCTTCATTCAATGATCAATCCCTTAATGGAGGGTGTTAAAATACAATCATATATCCGGATGTACGAACAGGGCGGGTGGATGCCTTCTTTTCCTATTCTTTATGGCGATAATCCATGCATGAATGGTCACCATTCAGCTGCAATTATTGCAGATGCATATTTTAAGGGGATCCGCAATTTTGATATTGAAAAGGCTTATGAAGGACTGAAGAAAAATGCACTTGAGGCAACAATGCTGCCATGGAGAAATGGTCCGATGTGTTCACTTGATACATTCTATCTCGAAAAGGGTTATTACCCGGCTTTGAGTATCGGCGAAACCGAAACAGTGGCGTTGGTTCATTCTTTTGAAAAAAGACAGGCTGTAGCAATAACATTAGGCCATAGTTATGATGACTGGTGTCTTGCACAACTTGCTAAGGCGCTGAATAAAACTGATGATTATGAATACTTTATGAAGCAGTCGCAGAACTTCAGAAACCTGTTTAATAAAGAAACAGGATTTTTTGAACCCCGGACCGCTGATGGGAACTGGGTAGAGGGATTCAATGTAAAACATTCAGGAGGAATGGGTAACCGCGATTATTTTGATGAAAATAATGGTTGGACCTACCTGTGGGATGTTCAGCATGATGTTGCCGGATTGATTGACCTGCTTGGCGGAAGAGAAAAATTTACGGCAAAGCTTGACCAGTTATTTATAGAAGGATTAGGCATGAGCAAGTATGCTTATCTGGGGCAGTTCCCTGATGCCACGGGTCAGGTAGGTCAATTTGTTATGGGCAACGAACCAAGTCTTCATATTCCTTACTTATATAATTACGCAGGTTCTCCATGGAAGACCCAGAAACGGGTACGGATGCTGCTCGACACATGGTTTCCCAATTCACCTTTTGGAATACCGGGTGATGAGGATGGCGGTGGACTATCCGGATTTGTAGTATTCTCGAGTATGGGTTTTTATCCTGTAACTCCGGGTACGCCAGCTTTCAATATCTGTAGTCCTGTTTTTACCAAAGTGACTGTTAATTTGCAGGATAATAAGAAATTCAGGATAATTGCCCCGAAAAGCAGCAGAGAGAACAAATACATTCAGAGTGCAATACTTAATGGAGTTGATTGGAACAAACCATGGTTCAGCTGGGATGATATAAAAGATGGAGGTGAATTAGTTCTGGAAATGGGTTCAAGACCGAATTATAAATGGGGTTCTGACCCTGCTGATG
Source organism: Bacteroidales bacterium (assembly GCA_031396165.1). GTDB lineage: Bacteria > Bacteroidota > Bacteroidia > Bacteroidales > VadinHA17 > LD21. The sequence continues at coordinate 1,376 of JANNKF010000286.1, forward strand.
CGCCACCCTCCGGAAACATAAAATGAAGGGGAGAAAAGGAGATGGGGAGAAAGGGAGATGGGGAGACAAAGAGACCGAGAGTCTGAGAGACAATAGGAGCCGAACAAATTTGCATGGTTATGTGTTAATATTCAGAATACATTAAACCTGATAAAATGCAGATATTTGCTAAAACTCCCGATGAATATGTTGAACAGGTTCCTGATGAAAGGAAACCTATTTTCAATGAACTTCGCAAGACTTTCCAGGAAAACCTTCCGGCAGGTTTTGAAGAGACTACCGGATATGGCATGATGGGTTATGTTGTTCCGCATTCATTATACCCGCAAGGATATCATACCGACCCCAAACAACCATTGCCTTTTATGGGGCTTGCGTCGCAGAAGAATTTTATTGGCTTCTATCATATGGGATTATACACCAATAAAGATTTACTTAACTGGTTTAAAAGCGAATACCCTAAGTATTCAAAAGCGAAGCTCGATATGGGAAAAAGCTGTATCAGATTTAAGAAAATAGATCAGATCCCTGTAAAGCTTCTGGGTGAACTGGCCACTAAGATTTCAGTCCGGGACTGGATCAATTTATATGAGAACAACCTTAAAAACCGACACTCACGGGAATCTCATTAAGTGTATAATATACACTTTCTACCCTGTCTGGGTATACTTTTATGATTCTGATACCAGATTGTGCTTTACCAAGAGGTTTTCCAACAGCACTTGTTATAATCATCTGCATATTACCATAGGTTGCTGAACCGTTATTATGAAGATGACCGACAAAAACCGCATCAACACCATATTCTTTAAACAGAGAAAGATATTTGTACCGGGTTTCAATAGCAATATTTGAATATGTCTCAGGTTCATCGAATGTATTGATAAAGAATGGGTAATGAGTAAATACAATAATTTGTTTTGCTCTTTTTGATTTAGTTAATTCCTTTTTGAGCCAATCAATTTGTTGCTTTTCGGCGACAGGATCATTTGATTTTATTATACATGAGTTTAGTCCTATGAACATACTTTTTTTATGTCTGAAGCAGAACCTGTCATGACCATAGTCTGTTATGAAAAGGGAAATATCTTTGTTGGAAGGTGGTTGTCCGATGTCGTGGTTTCCGGGGGAATAATATATCGGTATTTCCGTTTTAATCTTAGATGTAATCCTTTTAAATTCAGAAACCTGAGTCCGGTCTTCCTTTTTATTTACAAGATCTCCGGTTAAAACCACAAAATCAGGATTAAGTTTATTAATTGCTTCTACGGCTTTTGCATAAAGCTCTGTTTCTTTGCTGAATCCCTTGTCCGACTCATACATTCCAAATTGCGGATCAGTTACCTGTATAATGAAGAAGGGTACAAAGGAGTTTCTTTTTTGTGCACTTACTATACCGGTTAGAATTGACAGGGTAAGTATTACTATAGTCAGTTTTTTCATTTTCTTCATTTTCTTGCTAACGATTAATTCAAATTAAAAATGACGGATAAATATATGAACTAATTACCTGATATCAGTACGGACACGCCATGGCGTGTCC
>JANNKF010000290.1:0-6358 GCA_031396165.1 Bacteroidales bacterium
GTCGGCCTGTGCTTTTCCCCTCCCTTCAGCAATAGCCTCAGAGAAATTGGCAAAGAGCACTGTGAACCAAAGCCATATAGCTATCTGAAGATTGAAAGATGAATAGCTACCCTGAAAGATACCAGCAAACACTATAATTGTTGTAAGCAGAGAACCAATTGCTACAATGAAAATGACTGGGTTTTTAATGAGTGCAACCGGGTTTAATTTGGTTACACTGTCTTTTAAAGCCTGAAACAATATCTTTTTATTGAAAAGGCTCATATTTGGTTTTGTATTCATTTTGTTCAAAAATTAAAAGGTTATTCCATTATTCATTAGCAAATGTTCTATTACCGGACCCAGCGATAATGCCGGAAAATGTGTTAACCCGCCTATGATAAGGATAACTGTGATTAACAATCCTATAAACAGCCAGTTATCGGTACGGAATGTACCAGCCGAAAGAGGGGTAATCTTCTTTTTTGCAAGAGAACCGGCTATTGCCAGTACAGGAACAATAACCCCAAAACGACCAATAAGCATTGCTACAGCCAGGGTAATGTTATAAAACAATGTATTTGCATTTAAACCTGCAAAAGCACTACCATTGTTCGCAGCAGCTGAAGTATAGGCATATAAAATCTCTGAAAATCCATGCGGCCCTGCATTATTAAGACTCGATAATCCATAACTGCTTACAGAAGCCCATGCGGTAAATACCTGTATTATAATATTTGTCGCAAAAATGGCTAAGATGGCCATCTGAACCTCGAATGCCTCAATTTTCTTTCCAAGGTATTCAGGTGTGCGGCCAACCATAAGTCCGGCAATAAACACTGTCAGTATTACAAAAACCAGAATTCCATACAATCCTGCTCCCACACCACCGAATATAACTTCACCCAGCATCATATTAATAATAGGTATCATGCCTGCCAAAGGGGTCAGGCTGTCGTGCATTGCATTTACTGCACCACAGGAAGCAGAAGTGGTAATTACAGAAAAGAGTATACTGTTAGTTATGCCAAAACGAGTTTCTTTGCCCTCCATAAGTGATAAATGTCCAAATATCTGATTTGAAGAATATTCGGAATAAAGTGAAACGCTTAATCCGGCAATAAATAAAATAATCATTGCACCAAAAATAGCCCATCCCTGGCGAGCTGATCCAACCATTCGGCCGAACATAAATGTTAATGCAGCCGGAATAAGAAATATTGCGAGCATTTCCAGGAAGTTGCTGAACGGAGTAGGGTTTTCGAAAGGGTGTGCACTGTTGGAATTAAAGAATCCTCCTCCGTTTGTGCCCAATTGTTTGATGGCAATCTGCGAAGCTGCTGGCCCCATTGGAATAACCTGTTGAATTCCCTGAATGGTTTGTACCGTATCGTATTCCTTAAAGTTTTGTATTACTCCCTGCCCAACCAATAGGGTGGCGAAAATAATAGAAAGTGGAAGCAGAAGATACAATGCAGATCGTGTCAGGTCAACCCAGAAATTGCCGATTTTATCGGTGGTTTTGCGGGAGATCCCTCTAATAAGAGCCAGAATAACAGCTATTCCTGTAGCAGCGCTTACAAAGTTCTGAACAGTAAGAGCTACCATCTGTGTAAAATAACTCATAGTTGTTTCACCTGCATAACCCTGCCAGTTGGTATTTGTAACGAAACTGACAGCTGTATTCAAAGCCGAATGCCAGGAGACATTAGGAAGACTGGCCGGATTAAATGGTAGTATTGATTGAAAAAGTTGAATAAGAAATACAAAAATTATACCAAGGAGGTTGAATAAAAGTAAACAGAATGTATAAGATTTCCAATTTGTTTCTTCATCCGATCTTACTCCGGTGAATTTGTAAGCAAGCTTCTCAATCCACCCTAAAACAGGCAGCATAAAGTGTTTTTCACCTGAAAAAACTTTATTCATGTATTTGCCTAACAATGGAGTAAATGCAATTAATACCCCTAAAAACAGAATAATCTGAATAAAATCTAGAGTTTTCATAAACTAAAACTTTTCAGGTTTAATAAGTGTATATAAAAGGTAACCGAATATAAGCAGAGCGATTATAGCTCCAATAAAATACCCTGTTGAAATATCCGTTTCAACAGGTGCCAGTGTTTCCAATAACATTATTGCTTTCATATCTGAAGATTTCTTTACGATACAAAATTGCGTCGGAATTTATAAGGATAATATAATAATCAGCCTTTATGCATAAAGACTTTATAAAGATCTAATTGAATTATCCTGTGATTGAATTGCTTAGTGGCAAGGTGGTCACCTGGCAGCTTTAATGGGAGCAACCTCTTCTTCCTTTTTCGCTTCAGGTTTAATCTTTCTTTTGAAAAGGTCAGCGAACTTATCGAAATCTTCTTTGAAAAATATACCGATACCCTGTGTATACGGGCCTCTGCCTGAGTATGTATTGTTGAACCTGTTGAAGACCTTGAGTCTTAATTTATCAGTCAGTCTGACACCTGCGTCAATGTCGCCGGTAATCTGGCTTTCAATATCAGAGGCACCAATACCTTTATAATCAAGGTTACTATTAATTATTACTTTATTATTCAGCAGCTGAGTGGATAAGTCGAGCTGGAGATCCTGTGAATTCATGCCTTCAGGTCCGGGTCTCCACTGAAACCCGAAATCGATATCATTATTAATTTGGGATAACCAGTTACTCAACTGGTTGGATAACATTTCGGTAGTTGTAACCAACATAGCCGAAGTGCCTGCAGCCGGGCCGGTTGAGGGGGCCGTTGCGTCGGCCAGGAAGCTGTTTGTTATAAGCAGATACAAAAACTGACGGCTTAATTCTTCTTCAGTTGAGATTGCCTTGCGCAGAATTGCTTTTTTTTGTTCATCAGAATTAGGAAGCTCAATATTAAGTTTTACGACAGGGTTAAACAGCTTTCCCGATAGATTAAGCTGGCACTGAACATCCTCTCTTTCATCATTGGTATTATCAGTACCCCCTGATAGTAATGGCTTAAGTGAGGTTTTTATCTTATATATTGCCTTCAGATCAATTTCAGCGTTTGCCATATCTCCATTGAACATGATTCTGCCCCCGTTCTCGACACTAAAGGATTTATTTAGTATGTTCTTCAGTGTGAACAGATAACTACCCTCTTCAATAATATAATCGCCCCTCATTCTGAAATCACCCTTTCGGGTAAGAACTATGTTAAGATCACCAGATCCTCTTCCCTTCATAACATCTCCAACCTTGGCATCAAATATGATCTGTACTTCTGCATCAGGTGTTACCTGCAAATCAAAATTCATTTCCATTCCGGTTTTTTTTACTGTTACAGGAGCTGCTGCGAGTCTGGCTGCAGTAATCCCTGAATCGTCGGGTACAATGGAATCAGCATCGAAGAAAGAAATAAATGAATAGTCGGAAACTGAAAGACCGGAGTTCAGCGGAATATTGAATTTTGTACCCTTTCCGGTGCGTGCTGAAATATCGAAGGAAAGTAAACCTGGTCCGGCTTTCAGAGTTGTAAATCCTGATGCATAAGCTGTACCATAGAACATTTCATTGTCTTTTGGTTTTGTATTTAGTACCAGACAACCAGGCGACGGAATATTTATAACCAGATCGGAGCTATACTCCTTAAAGTTTTTATGATATACGTATCCTGTAAGGTTTGCCGGATTTCCCCGCTCATCGGTTAGTTTTATATTATTGAACCTGAAACCTTTTTTATCGAATCTTACAGAATCGTTCAGTTTGAATCTGGTTTGCAGATAGTCAATTTTCATTGCTGCATTTTCGGCCATTATTGATCCTGTAAGTATCATATTATCAGGGGATCCGGTAAGATTTACTTTTCCTGATGCAGTGCCGGTAATTCCGGACGCGAACATTTTAAGTAAAGGGTTTAGTGCAGCTATATTTAGTTTTGTAGCTACAGCAATAAGGTCAATTTTCTTCCTGACCGGATCATAGCTGCCTTTAACATCGAACATCTTTACACCATCAAGATTGTTGCCGGCATTTATATTAACAACTTTTCTTGCATTATCAAGTGCCGAATTGATTGTAATATTTCCGTACTCACTGCCAAGCATTGAGAAGTTATTAACGACAAGATCACTTTCAAGGAGCAGATTCGTATATACATTGGTTAGCATTAGTTTTCCGTTAAGCTGACCCTTGAAATCCAGAGGAATAACGATTGCATCTTTTGCATTTTTCTTATTTACAAGATAATTTAGCGGAGATATGTCTATTCCCCTGAAGTCAAGACGTAAAGTATCCGCAGGATTCTCTGAAACAGCGCCATCAATTCTGTAATACCTGTCATCGCTGCTGATATTCAGGTCATTTATTTCTATGAAATTTGTATCTACCTTAACTGATGAACTATTTATTTTCCACAAATTGCTCCTGACATATATTTGTGTCGAATCAACAGCAACCATCAGTATAGACTTGCTTTCATCCGAGGTGCTTTTTGCCACATATCCCCTCGCAGTAAAATTTCCTTTGTTAAGTAACTCCTCCTTATTATCCCAGTCTATTGTGAAGATAAAATTGTCAGGAGTGGTATTAAATTCAACATTGAAACCTTTCAGGTCAGACTGCCCAAGCAAGAGGAGGGTAGACGTGGTTACGTCCATTGATAATTCAGAACCGGATGTGGAAGCATCCAGTCTGAAATCCCTGAATTCATTCTTTTTAAAAGTCAAAGATTTTGATGTTCCAGATATACTAATGATGCTGTCAGTAAATACTGATCCGCTGAAATGGCTCTTCTCTGCAAGTAATACACCTGTTTGGAAAAAGCTGTTTATCTTATCTGTATTTTTAAAGTTGATATCAAAAGTGAAATTGTTATTTGTTGATCTGATAGGGCTGGCAACTGACTTAAACTGTGAAGGCATCAGTTTAGCAAGAGTTGCTTTTACCAGATTTCCAATTGAGGCAAAATTGTAATATCCCCTGATATCCGCATTAACAAAATCTGTTCGAAGACTCATAACATGCTTGTTGTTCTCCGAGTAAGTCCTAATCGAAAAATCATATAGTTCAATTGTTTTATTTTGTCTTCTGAAATTTGAATTAAGTAGTTTTATTTCACCATCGAGGTTGTCAATATTATCACCTTTAAAGTTTGAAGTCAGCAGCATAGTAAGATAAGCGGTTGTATCCTTTTTATCTATATTCAGCTTATAGAGATTCGCCTCAGCCAGGTTAAGAGTGAAATCAAATTCAGGCAGTGAGTCATTGAAATTAAACATGCCAAGCAGATCCAGCTTAATATTTTTGTCGGCAACATTAATGCTCCCATCCCAGGTCTTTTCAGTAAAGGACCCATTAAGGGCAATGTTCCTGTAAATGTAATTATTGATCTCAATACTGTCTATTTTACCTGTAAGGTTTGCCGCAAATTTTTTAAGGGAGTAAGCATAACCGTCAATATTTGCCTGAATACTTAGTTTCCCAAGCAGTTCAGATTTGCCAGTAAGTAATCCCAGGTCTATATCGCTTCCATTTATCAGCCCCTTGATTCTGTATTTTTCCGATTCTTCCGGACGGAAGGAAATATCGGTTGTGATATTACCTGAATTTGTTTTGAATTTTCCGTATGTGACAAAATCTGTTGTAAACCCGGTGAAACTCCCATCGAATGATATATTTCCGAGTTTATAAATTGCCTCCGGAACTTTAAAATACCCTTTCCCGGGAATATAGATTTTTTCAAGGTCTTTCGCATTGGTAATAAGACTATTAACACCGATGTAAATGAATGCGTTCCCGATATTTGGTAACCCTGAAAAATCAAAATCACAGTCAAGGGTTGTATAGTCCCTGTATGACAAATAAATGTTACGTCCGCGTAACTCGGAAACAGTACCGGCTATTTTACCCGATAACCACATTGTTTCATCCATCTCATCGGGAACAGTAAGAAAATATCCGAGATCAGATGTATTGATCAGCGATCGGTCCAACAGGATGTCAAGTTTTACCTCTTCCGTGAAACGTTTATATGAGTCAGTTGAATCTGGTTTTAATGATAGTCTTGACAGATTGAGAATGGTACTGTCGCAGTTCAGAAATAGGGTGTTTAAAAGTATATTCTGTCTGGAAAAAACAACAGAACCGCTCATCCTCTTAACTGTAAAACCACTTTGTTCTTTAAAAGCAAGCTGGTAGATATTGAAGGAGGTAGTGTCATTTTCAATTTTAAGATCTTCAATAATTCCATTTACTCCTGATAACCTGATGTTGTTTAAATCCATCCGTGTTTTACTTTTCTTTCCATTTTTATTGATAAGTGAAAACCTGGCATTACTTATGTCAATCTGGTCGATTGAAAATCTGCCTGATGTTTTTTTAGTTGTGTCGGATGGATTTTTC
>JANNKF010000300.1:0-11369 GCA_031396165.1 Bacteroidales bacterium
ACCAAATAATGTTAAAATTTATTAATATTATGTCTTAACTTGAATTATTCATAAACTTAGTTAAGATGCTCTATTCCTTTGTGTTACTTTGTGTAATCCTTAGTGCGCCCCTGCCTACCGGCAGGCAGGTTTGTGGTTAAGCTTTTTTTTACCACGAAGGAAAACAAAGTACAACACAAAGTAACACAAAGGAATAGAGCATCTTAACTAAGTTTATGAATAATTCAAGTTAAGACATAATATTAATAAATTTTAACATTATTTGGTTTTTATGTTGTCATGTTTCATATTTTTAGTATATTCGCACCGTAAATTTTTGAACTTAAGCGATTAATATATAAATCGGAAGTTGTTAATAAACAAAGTATTAAAAAAAGGTTAGAAAAATGAAGAACAAAGTTTTAATGGGATTAGCAGCTCTTACAATGGTTGCATTCCTTGCAAGTTGTGGAAAAGTTCCACAGGAAAAAGTAGATGCTACTAAAGCAGCCATCACAGCTGCACAGACTGCTGAAGCAGCTGTTTATGTACCAGGTGAATTTGCTGCTGTTCAGGATTCAATGAAAGCTATTGATGCTTCTATTGAAGTTCAGAATTCAAAATTATTCAAGAAATTTGGTCCGATTGCACTTAAATTGGATGAAACTTTAGCTGCTGCCAATAAAGTTGCTGCTAATGCTGCTGTTAAAAAGGAAGAAGTAAAGAAAGAGGTTGAGACTTTAATGACTGGTATCAAAGCAGTTATTGAGGAGAATACAGCTCTTATGAAAAAAGCTCCCAGAGGTAAAGAAGGTGCTGCTGTTCTTGAGCAGATGAAAACCGAAATGGCTACTATCGATGGTTCAGTTGTTGAAGCTCAGGCTTTATATGATAAAGCTGCATATATGGAAGCTCTCAACAAGGTAAAAGCTGCTAATGACAGAGCAGTTGGTATCAATACCGAACTTAAAGACGCTATTGCAAAAGTAAGAAGGTAATACTTTTGTTATTTTAATAATATAAAACCCCCGGGATTATTTCCGGGGGTTTTTTTAAATTCTTTACACATTCAGATGATACCCAACCGGAGAGATCTACTAATATTCGCTGCAATAGCACTGTCTGTTCCGTTAATTGTGTTATTATTAATCAGATTCACACCTGTTCCTCCTGCAGAAGAAGTTGAACAAGCCAGGGAGGCTATATCGAAGGCAGCAAAAGACAGGGCAGATACTTATTCCAAAAAACTCTTCACCGAAGCTAAAATATTTTACGATTCTGCCATGGCAAACTGGCAGGAGCAAAACTCACGATTTATTTATTTCAGGGACTACGACAAGGTACTGATGTTTGCCCGGTTGTCAGTTGAAAAGGCAGAGAAGGCCAATGAAAGCTCATTAAGCAGCACTTCCAGCCTTAAAATAAGAGTAAAGCAAAAATTAGATACGCTTAATAATCTTGTTTCTGAAATCAACAAGTTATTTACTACCTACCCGCTTAGTTCCGAAATCAGAAACCGTATCTCAAATGGTAAAATGCTGCTTAAGGAAGCTGAAATAGTTTATGCAAAAGGTCAGTATCTTCAGGCTAACAGAAAGATAACAGATTCAGAGTATCTTCTTATCAATTCATACGACAATGCGACTGCAAACCTTAAAGAATATTTCAAGTCGTACCAGCAGTGGAGGAACTGGGTTAATAATACTATAATTGATTCTAAAAAAAATCGTGATTATTCAATAATTATCGATAAATTTTCACGAAAATGTTTTATCTATCAAAACGGCATTATAAAGATAGAGTATGAGGCTGAGTTGGGTAAAAACTGGGTGGGTGATAAAAGAGTGAAGGGCGATAAGGCTACTCCCGAGGGAATGTATAAAGTAACTAAAAAAATAGATGGTCGTAAAACCAAATATTATAAAGCGCTATTGCTTGACTATCCAAATGATGAGGATAAACAAAAGTTCAGGGCTGAAGTTGCCAGGGGTACAATACCCGCTTCAGCAAAAATTGGGAACCTGATAGAAATTCATGGTAATGGCGGAAAAGGAATAGATTGGACTGATGGATGCATAGCCCTTACTGACAAGGAGATGGATGTTGTTTACAAATTAGTTAAAGTAGGAACTCCGGTTACCATAGTCGGTTCAATGATTGAGCTTGAAAAAATTATAAACAGATAATTTTTCTGTAATGGAAAATGAAGAAACTAATGACAATACTCCTCAATCAGTAATTGAGCCGGAAAATTTAAGCAGTAACTATTTTCAGCGCTTCGGGAAAATATTGTACCCGGTTGGTGGTTTGTTACTCCTCTTCTTATTAATATTATTCTTCCTTTTTGTTGCACCGGCAATAAGGGAACTTAAGAAAGGCCAAAAAACAGAGTATACTAACCATCCTGATCTTAAAAAAGATGCTGGTTATAAGAAGCAAATCAGCCTTTTAACAAGGGATATTCAGCGACTATCAAGAAAATACAATAGCTATACCTCGGGGCAATCATATATTGTAATCAACACAACTGATAACAGATTTTCACTCTATAGAAATAAGAAACTGATCAGGGAAGGTTATTGCAGTACCGGAAGTTTAACAATGCTTAAAACCGAAAAGGGTGATAAATTCTGGGTATTCAAAACACCTAAGGGAAAACGCACTATCAACGGAAAAATCACACATCCATCATGGAACAGACCCGATTGGTCATTTATTGAGGAAGGATTACCTATACCCCCCAGGAATTCACCTGCCAGATATGAATCGGGTGTTCTTGGTGATTATGCTATGAGTATAGGGGACGGTTACCTTATACACGGGACCATTTATAAAAGATTTCTTGGAATGCCAGTTACACACGGGTGTGTCCGTTTAAATGATGAAGATTTAGAAGAAGTCTACAATACCCTGAATATTGGTTCTAAAGTATATATTTTCTGATTTGATTTATAATTAAATGGAAACTGAAACAGTAAACAAACCAGCTGGCAGAAAAATTACATTTCTGATTCCGGCTATCGGCTTTGTAGCATTTGTAATCTATTATGTGATAATGTTAACGATGAGTCCCGGTCGTAAAATTGCAGAGCTCCAATCCGAATACAAAGCAAAATCTGCTATAGACACAACATTAGACAGGAGAGTATTTACAGATTCAACATACCTTAAGCTCTTCAGAGAGAGAGCATTCCTTCAATCCAGAACAGTAATGGCAGCAACTGATTCGATTTATCTTACCCTAAATCTATCTGATAGTACTGCAAATCTGGAGATCAGCGGTGTTGTTGTACACCGAGCCAAAATGACCAAAATTAATACCAGCAGCATGCTTCTTAATGGAGATGAGAATATAATCTATAATATTCTTTCTTCCCCTTTCACAATTGCAACTTCACGTGCAACTATCGAAAAGGATCCTGTTATGATTAAAATGGCACCTAAAGATACGTCTGAGTATAAGCCGGATATTATGCCTGATACATCAATAACTGAGCCTGTTAATTATATTCTTGAGATGACGAATGGAACGAATATTTTTGTCTACCAGGAAGAAAATGACAAATTATCCGACAGAAAAAGTCAATTCAGATTTGACCTGAATTATCGTAAGCAGGATGCCTGGAATTCACTAAAAAGGGTTCTCAGGTTCAAGGTGCCCGATTACCACCCGTACATTAAGCTGAAGCTTCCACAGGCTGATGCCAAGATTATTTACCGTGCTATACCGCAAAACGGACAGGTGGGTATTTATAAGTAATTCTTCGTTTATTTTTTTGATAAACGGGAGCTCCGTATCAAAAAAAAATGTAGGTTTGATGAAGAGACAATTTCTAATTCAATACTTGCATGGGAAGATTTACTGGCGTAATTGGAATTATTGTAATCCTGGGACTAGCGTTCTTATGGTCTAATAACAGGAAAAAAATAAACTACCGGCTTGTTGTTGTCGGATTGCTTCTGCAAGTAGCTCTCGCTGTTTTTATTCTTAAGATCCCGATAGGTCAGGATATATTCTTCTGGTTGGGGAAAGCGATTAATAAACTTCTCGATTTTTCCAAGGCAGGAGGATTATTTGTTTTTGGTGACCTTACCAAAGTAACAGAGATTCTGCCTGAAGGAATGGTGAAGAGCGGTGTTTTCCTTTTTATTCTTCTTCCAACAATAATATTTGTTTGCGTGCTTGTTGCAATGGCCTACCACGTCGGACTCATGCAAAGGGTAATTGCCGTTATAGCGCGTTTTGTTCATTGGGCAATGCGGGTTAGTGGAAGCGAAGCTCTCTCGAATGTTGCAAGTGCCTTTGTCGGACAGGTTGAAGCGCAGATTATGATTAGGCCTTATCTTTCAGGTATGACAAAATCAGAACTGCTGGCATCAATGACCGGAAGCATGGCATGTATAGCGGGAGGTGTAATGGCTGTCTATATCTCAATGGGTGTTCCTGCATCGTATCTTCTCGCGGCCTCCCTGATGGCAGCCCCTGGAGCGCTTGTGATTTCAAAAATTGTTTTCCCTGAAACAGAAGAGTCTGAAACCAAGGGTATTATAAAACTTGAAGTGAAGAAGGAACACTCCAATATTATGGACGCAATTTCACATGGTGCCAGCGATGGAATGAAGATCTCACTGAATGTTATTGCAATGCTCATTGGTGTTATTGCACTTATAGCCCTCGTTGATGCCCTGCTTGGATATTTTGGTCACTTTCTTGGTTGGGTGGGAGTCTCTCTGGACGCACTTGGACTTAATGTTGAAAACCTGCGTCTGAAAGATGTTGTAGGGGCATTTTTTAGCATGTTTGCCATTGTCATGGGCGTTCCACCTTCGGAATCGTTGCATGTTGGATCCCTTATGGGAACGAAAATGGTTATTAATGAATTCGTTGCATATTCCGACCTTTCACCAATGATACAACAGGGTTTCTTAAGTGCAAAATCTGTTGTTATCGCCAGCTTTGCCCTGTGCGGATTTGCGAATTTCAGCTCAATTGCTATTCAGCTTGGAGGAATTGGAGTTCTTGTACCAAACAGAAAAGCAGACCTTGCCAAACTTGGATTTAAAGCAATGATCTGTGGTACTATGGCGTCGTATATTTCCGCTTCACTGGCAGGGATATTGATGTAGGGATTACGACCTCACTTCATTCGGTCGTGATCCCCGGGGGGAGACCTGCTACGACAAAGCAAACCTCGCTGCCGCGAGGTATTTTTGTTTTGAGACTGCCCTTATCAAAGCGAGCTTTGAACGGTTTGTCTCAAAACAAAAACCCTCCCGACAAAAATGTCGGGAGGGTTTGCCTTGTCGTTGCGGAGAGAAAGGGATTCGAACCCCCGGTTCGCCGGAAGGCGAACAACGGTTTTCGAGACCGCCGCATTCGACCACTCTGCCATCTCTCCATAAACTTATTAGCCGCATTCACCGCGGCGTCTATCCCGCTCCGGCGGGACCATCTCTCCATAAACTTATTAGCCGCATTCACACCGGCGTCTATCCCGCTCCGGCGGGACCATCTCTCCTCATTCCTTTGCAAAAGGTTGACAAAAGTAATAAATTTTTGTAAACCTTAACGGCTTAATTGCTTAATGAGGATTAAGTAAATATCTAATTCTTTTTGCTTCGGACATCCGACTTCCGACTTCCGTCTTCGGACTTCGGACTTCGGACTTCGGACTTCGGACTTCGGACTTCGGACTTCCTACTTAACACATCATCTTCAAAATAAACTCCTTTTGTTTTGATTCCATTTTTGATTATAGTTATTTTGTGTCAGAGACTATAATTAAAAACGAATATTTAAAGAAACATAATGAAAGAGATTTACAAAAATCTGTTAATCTGCGGATTAGCATGTTTGCCAATTGTCAGTTGTAACAAAAAAGCTATGGTAGATGAAATCAATCCATTTTTTGCCCCTTATAACACACCGTTTGATGCGCCTCCCTTTGATAAAATAAAGGCTGAACATTATATGCCTGCCTTTGAAAAGGGCATGACTCAGGGGAAAGCCGGACTCGAAAAAATTCTGCAGAACAGTGAGGAACCTACGTTTCTGAATACAATTTATCCACTTGACACACTCGGTAAACTTCTGACAAATGTATCTGCAGTCTTCTTCGGGCAGTCAGCGGCAAATACCAGCGACTCACTTCAGCAGATTGAAATGGAAATAACTCCTAAACTGTCCGTTTACAGGGATGAGATATTTCTTAATCCGGTACTTTTTCAGAAAGTAAAATCAATATTTGAGAACCAGGCAAAATTCAATCTTGATGATGAGCAAATATTTCTTCTCGAAAACCTGTATAAAAATTTTGTAAGAAACGGAGCCCTTCTATCTGCTTCCGATCAGGATACTCTGAAAAAACTTAATCAGGAAATCTCTTTGTTAGGTGTAAATTTCAGCCAGAATGTTCTCGCTGAAACAAATAAGTTCAGGCTTGTTATAGAAAAAGCTGAAGATCTTGCCGGATTACCGCAACCGGTGATAGATGGTGCTTCTGACCTCGCTAAAAGCGAAAGTCTTGATGGGAAATGGGTATTTACCACACAGAAACCAAGTATGCTGCCATTTCTCTCATACAACAGTAATGCGGAGCTACGTAAAAAATTGTACGATGCTTATCTTACACGCGGCAATCATAATGATAGTCTTGACAACAAAGCAATTCTTTCAGGAATAGTTTCTCTGCGTGCCAAAAGGGCGAAACTACTGGGTTTCAAATCTCATGCCGACCTGAATCTGGAAAATAGAATGTCTAAAACTCCTGCAAATGTATATGCACTTCTTAATCAGCTATGGAAACCAGCTTTGAAGGTAGCCGGTGAGGAACTAAGAGAAATGCAGAAGATCGCTGGCAGGGAACAGGGGGGGAAGCCGATCAACCCTTCAGACTGGTGGTATTATGCAGAAAAACTGCGCAAAGAGAAGTTTAATCTGAACGACAGTGAACTCAGGCCATATTTCAAACTGGAAAACGTTAGAGATGGAGCTTTTTCAGTTGCAAACAAACTTTATGGAATTACATTTACTCCGATTTCAGCTATTCCTCTGCCTCATCCCGATGCAATGGCATTTGAGGTTAAAGAAGCTGACGGAAGTCCGGTTGGTGTGCTCTATATGGATTTTTATACAAGGGCAAGTAAGGGTCAGGGAGCCTGGTGCGGTGGTTACCGTGATCATAAGTGGGTTGATGGTAAGGAATTAAAACCTGTTGTCACTATTGTCTGCAATTTTACAAATCCGTCGGATGATACCCCTTCATTACTAAGTCTTGATGATGTAAATACTCTGTTCCATGAATTTGGTCATGGCTTGCAGGGTCTCTTCTCAATAAATAAATACAGTATGACCAACACTGCAATGGATATGGTTGAACTGCCATCACAGATAATGGAACATTGGGCAACTGAACCTGAGGTTTTGAAGATGTACGCTAAAAATTATTCAACAGGGGAGGTGATTTCCGATGAACTCATTGCAAAGATCCGCAAAAGCAGTCATTTCAATACCGGTTTTGACAACGTGGAACTTCTGGCAGCTTCTTTACTGGATATGGATTATTATACTCTTGAAGCACCGGTGAAGATTGATGTTGAAAAATTTGAGAAGGAACACCTTCAGAAGATTGGTCTGTTAAAGGAAATTGAACCAAGGTACAAGAGCACATATTTCCTTCACATTGTGGGAGGTTATGATGCAGGTTATTATTGTTATACATGGGCCGCAGTTCTCGACAATGATGCTTTTGAGGCATTCAGCGAAAAGGGTATTTTTGATCAGGCCACTGCTCTGTCTTTCAGAAAAAACGTACTCGCTCCAATGGGAATAATGGATGCCAGGCAAAGCTATATCAATTTCAGGGGAAGAGAACCTGTTATTGAACCCTTACTTAAAAACAGAGGCCTTAATTAAGTATTTCCTTATCTGATAAATGCATTCTGTATATCTTCAAGGCTGATACCCAGTATATTACGGGAAACCTTATCCAATTCTGTGGTGTCGCCTTTCAAATGAAGTGTATATTGTATATGACTCAGGCTTTCTCCCGGCTTAAGATCAGCGGCAGGGGAGGAGGTCTCGAGTTCATAAAATGGTCCCATCTGCGATCCATCCTCCAGAGGGCCATCGTTATATGAGTTGAGTGCATCGCCCGAAAAAGGTGTCTTCTGGATTTCCCAGGCTGAATTTACATAGTTAGCTTTTCCTTCCGGCAATCTGCATATCAGCAATGTGAGTATGTTATTCTCAGAATCATAGCTACCCATTGTGCCTGTTGCTCTTCCGGGGGGGATTCCTATTTTCCCTCTGCTCTTTCCATCAGCCCTGAAAAATATATGATCCCCATCAATTTTAAGTCTTTCAACAGGTATCCTGCCAAAATAATTGTCATTCACTTTTGGGCCCAGCGTTTTTTCATCACCCGGGTTCACGGGGATCACAACCACAACTGAAGGGGAGGGGATAAACATACCCAGCATCCAGATTGAAAGTAATCCGGTCTCTTTCCTCCAGGCTTTTTCGCCATTGTTCGTAATAATATTTTCCGATTTGTACGCTACACATTTCAGGGCCCTCGTATCAATGCGGATCTGGTCAAATATGTCCTTATCAGATAGTAAAGTGACTTCCCTCTCAAGTTTAATAATGAACTTAGTGCCACTGAAATTTTCAATTTCTACCTCATTTTCAAGTTTTGCCGATGTATCTGTTGCAGCAATCAGTTTGAATGGTGCTGTATCGAGAAATGCCGGTGTTTGCCAGTCATCGAATGTAAAAGATTTTCCCTTACTGAAAAAAATGGAGAATTGTCCGCCTTCAGGCCCCAGCCATAACCTCTCTTCTCCACCGAAGGCATTTATATGGGGCAGAATCTTTCCTGAAGAAATAAGTTCACGGTTAATCCACCCAAAGCTGAATCCCGAATCACCTTCTGCACTGCTTGTCATAACCCGGCCCTGCCATTCAGGTATTAAGACAAGTGCTGACCTGTTATTCCGGAGTTCGATTATATCAGTGTGGTTTTTCAGAAAATCCCTGTTATATGCATATTGCTTAGTGCTGTCTGTTGTCATGCCTTTTTCTTTTTGCTGGTTTTTCTTTGCCTGCTCTGACCCTGTACAGGATATCAAGAAGGCTGTAATTATTATTATGGGAATAGTTTTCATTGTGGCAAAATTCTATTGTTAATTATTTAACAGAAGATATTTTTTGTCTTTTTATAGGAGAATTGTTTTAATCTGCTAGGTTTATAAACCTTTGTGACCATTTGTGAAACCTTTAGTGTGCCCCTGCCTACCGGCAGGCAGGTTTGTAGTTATACTCTTTTTTACCACGAAGGATCACAAAGTACAGTACAAAGTAACACAAAGGAAAAGAGTATCTTAACTTAATTTATGAATAGTTCAAATTAAAATGAATATCGAATACTAAGGTATTATTAATCGGGCTAATTTTACAAATATTTGGCATTTATGGCAAAGACAGATATTTGTGGTTTAACGGCTGATGAAATTTTTTGCATAATTGAGGCTTCCGGGTTTACAACAAGGCATTCCTTACAGATTGCCAACTCAATTTACAAGAGGAGAACTGTTGATTTTTCAGAAATACCTGAAATTCCAAAGTTGCTTTTAAAGTTTCTGGATACCAATGCATTAATGGGTATATTTCCTCCTGTTACATCACAGGTCTCTAGTGATAAAACGGTTAAATATTTATTCAGATCTGATACGGGCAAGGAGTTTGAAACAGTTTATATCCCTGATGGGAAAAGAAATACTGTTTGTGTCTCAACACAATCAGGTTGCCGTATGGGTTGCACTTTTTGTGTCACTTCAAAATATGGTTTTGCAGGAAATCTGAGTGCCGGTGAGATAGTTAATCAGGTTATCAGTATTCCTGATGCAGAAAAAGTAACACACGTAGTATTCATGGGTATGGGTGAACCGATGGACAACCTATCGAATGTCTTAAAAGCGTGCGGGATATTAACTTCACAATGGGGTCTCTCTCTTAGTCCGCGGAATATAACAGTATCAACAGTCGGGATAACACATGGAATAATAAAGTTTCTTGAAAGTTCTTCCTGTAACCTCACTCTCAGTCTTCATTCACCCTTCAGCGAAGAGAGGAAATCAATGATTCCGGCCGAAAAAAAATATCCCGTAAATGAGATAATAAATATATTAAAAAACTATCCTTTGAAGAAGAACCGGAGGATATCAGTTGCCTATGTGATGATAAAAAACCTGAATGATTCAGACAAACACCTGGAAGGTCTTAAAAGCATGCTTAGGGGTTCTGCAGTCAGAGTTAATCTTTTACCGTATCATGGTGTCCCCGGCGATAATAATGTCGCATCGTCCTCTGAAACGATGATTCGCTTTAAACATAATCTGGTTATCTCAGGTATTTCGGCTTCAATCCGTAAATCGCGCGGAGCAGATATATCTGCAGCTTGCGGTCTTCTTGCAACCGGAATGAAAATGCAGGATCAGCCTTTGTCCTGATCCCGGGGATTGATCAGCTGAAACATATATTCACTCAGGTAGCTGTCAGCTGTTTTTATCCAGTCCTTTTTCAGCCCAATCTGAACAAAGCCCTGCTTTCTGAAAAGATCAATACTGGTTACATTATTATTAAGGATATTACAATAAAGCTGATGGAGCTGCAATGTCTTAAAGCAATAGTCGGTAAGACAAGTGAGGGCCATAAATCCGTAACCCTTCCGTCTGTAGTTTTCATCAGCTATGAGAATTCCAAGTCCGGCTCTTTTATGAAACGGGTCAAAATCGAAAATATCTATAGTTCCAATGGTTTTATTATCAGGTATATGGTCTATCATCAACCTGAGTTGTCCGGTTTCGTAAATACTTTTGTGCGAGTTTTCAAGATACCTCTTAAGTGTATACCTGGAAAAGGGTGATATGGTATTACTGATAACCCAGTTTGCATCGTTGTTTTCCCACTCATAAAGAAGTTCCAGGTCTTCCGGCTCCAGAGCCCTGAGTCTGATGTCTTTATTTTGCATTGTAAACACTATTTGAGTACTATTTGTTAATGAGCAGATTAAGCTCTCTTATAAATGCATCCCCGAATCCCGATTTAATGTAAGGGGTCAGTGCAGTTCTGGCTTTCCTGAAGGAAAGGTATTCACCAGCAACATATCTGTAAAAACCGTCGTCTGATAATATCTCCTTTACTCCTTCAATGTTCCTGAATTCCTTCATATCCAGTGGTTTTCTTGCAGCTTTAAGTTGTATAGTATAAACTTTATTTCCTGATGGCTGCCTTATACCCTGGCTGGATTCAATTAGTGATTTTGATTCATTGTTAATCTCGTATTGGGTAACTATATAAGCATCGCTGAAACCTTTTTCTTTTGCAT
>JANNKF010000305.1:0-10464 GCA_031396165.1 Bacteroidales bacterium
CGCGTTTTCTTCACCTACCTCGAATGTAGCAAAGCCCTCAGGCGCTATCCAGTTGTCTTGGTCGGCTGCGTGGCTGGCTCGGTCGGCTGCTTGGCGGCTTCGGTACGTCGGGTGCCCTTATAAAAGAAGCTGAACTAAAAAGTACACTTACTAATTAAAAACCAATACACATGCAAGAATTTGAAGTTAAAACAGGAAGGAAACCGGCAACAATACAAAATGAGATTGACTCACTTGACCGGTTGATAACAAGGCGCCAGATGTGGCTTAACAGGCCTGAAAATAAACTGAGAGGTACTTACAAGGCAGTACACCAGGATACAGAAGAGATGGAATGTAAACTGACCGGCCTCCGGAAAGAACTCGAAGAGCAAAACAATTAATTAAATCATAAAATTATGAAACAAAACGGACCGGTCTGGAAGGACCACAAAGGAGCTGAGATTCCAACTTATGCCATTAACCCTGCAATGAAATGCGAGGAGAAGCACAGCCAGAAAGTTGCCAAAGCAGCATTAAAAGTTGAAACCGCATTGCGCGAATTCATGCAAATAACCAGGACTGCGTATGATGAGGTTTATAACGCGAAGATCCTCGATGCTAAAATTAAGGAACATAAACCTCCTACTGATGGAATGACTATCAATTCATTTGACAGTACTATAGAGGTAAAGATTACCAAGCCCGACAATGTGAGCTTCGATACAACTTACACCAGCCTGGTGAGAGAAAAGTTTGATGCCTATTTCAATAGCTTCGAAGACAGTGAGGCAATTCAATTCCTGCGTGAAATTGTTACTTCTCTTCTTTATAGCCCAACAGGCAGGATCGACATGAACAAAGTATTGCGCCTTCGCAAACACCGTGACAGGATACAGAATTCGAAAAAGTTAAGCAAAAATGCCGAATTATTTATTGAGGCAGTTGACCTTTTCGATAAAGCCATCCGCACAAAGCCGGGTAGCATGGGGATCTATGTTAGCATTAAAGATGAGAATGGCGTACTGAGAAGAATTCCACTCAAATATATGGATGTATAAACCCTAAATAGTCAGACAATGGAGTGCACACTTGATTACAACATTTTCAAAGAAATCTCTTCGAACAGGGAAGTGGATCCCAGGCATGTAAGGAAACTTACTGTTTCGATCAATAAGAGAAACCTTCTTCATGTAAATCCAATCGTAGTCGATGCCAAAATGCGTATTATCGACGGACAACACAGGCTTGCAGCTGCAAAAATACTGGAAGTACCTATATACTATGTGAAAGAGGATATAAACAGGCAGGACATTTCTATGCTTAACAGCAACCAGAAGAACTGGACAGCCATGGATTATATCAACTTCTACACTGTAGAAAAGAACAGTGCTTTTGTGCAGCTCAGCGGTATGATTAACCATTACCCGGATATGGCCATCAGCGCACTATTGTCGCTAAGCAATGGCGCCGGGAAAAGAAGTATTGAACAGCTAAAGGATGGCGTAATTGATATTTCAAACCACAATCACTGCAGGGAGGTTTGCGAAACCTGCAAAGAATTAAACAGGCGCTATCAGAAAGACTTTGTTTTCGACAGCCGCTTTCCACTGGCTCTAAGCGCGGCTCTGAATGCAGAGAATTTTAAACTGGCAATGCTAATTGAAAAGATTGATGCAAGCCAGAGAGAATGGGTGCGCTGCCATACAAAGGTTCAATATCTTGAGATGATAGAAGAGATCTATAACCGGAACCTTAGTAAGAATAAAATAAGGCTGAGATAATCACCTGCAGGCACAATGCCTGCAGGCACTTTTTAAAACTAATATTTTGAAAATGAAAGTTGAGGAACTATATCTGCAGTTGGTTTGCGATGAGTTGAAAGTCTCTCCAAAATCTGCTATTTCTAAATCGCGCAAGAGGGAGTTTGTAGAAGCCAGACAGATAACGAGCTTTTTGCTTTACCTGTACACGAAAATGAATAATTGCAGCATAGCAAGGTTTGTTAATTATGAAAGTCACGCTTCAGTTATTAGAGATCGTAGCGGGATTCCAAATCTGATTAAAACCAACAAAGATTTCAGAGTAAAAACCAAACCTATTTTTAATAAAGCCAGGATACTTGCCAGAGAGATTAATGCAGCTGAAAATCAGAAACGGGAGGAAACTGATAAGATATTCTCAAATCAGAAGGAAGAAGACTGGTACAAAGAAGTGTATTATGCAGAATCATTAATACTGCCTTTATGAAAAAACTACTATTTATTCTGATAGTGCTATGCGGTAATTATGTGATTAAAGTATGTGAACTATGTATAATATAATTACGGCAGGTGCCGGCTTTAAATGCCCCATCACTAGCTTAAGGGTACGCGCTGGAGAAGTATGTCTGGAAGACAGTGAAGGGAATTTATTAAACTGTTCTCAACTTCCATCAAGAAAACTAACACCGCTTAAAGATCTTCTCAAAACCGGATATATAGAGTTGGTATCAGAAAGTGGATATAAGAAACCTATCCAGGCTTATAGCAAAGTATTGATAAATGGCAACCTGGTTGAACATCATTTTTTCTCAGAATGGGACACTTTTGAGGAAGCAATAAAGTGGTTAAGGCACGCCCATAAACAGCCGATTGTTATAAACAGACAAAGTAAAATTGGAATTTAAAACCTATTTAAATGGACCAGAAATCGCAAATAAAAGTAATTAAGGCCGGATTCAGGATCCTCAGAACCGACGATCAGCCTTCACCCAGGATTAAGATAAAAGATAAGACTTCAAGTGAGTGGCATACACTTGAAGATTGTTTCAAGTCGAAGGCTGCCAGAGACAGGAGATTTAACGAGCTGCTCGTGAGTAACATTTACATATCAGACTGATTATGAAAACAGATAAAGAAATGATGCTGGCCTTCCAGGAACAGTTTAATACCGGGAGGCTATTTACTGAAACACAGGTACTGGTTCTGATGGGGTATGCACGGGGGGAAGAAAGGCACAGGGTTCAGAGCTCAGAGCACAAGGAGAAAACTGATTCTGTCTGCAGAGAGTGTGGGCATCAGGACTCTGAAATTTGTTACAGCTGCAGTGATCTTAAGAAGCATGGATACTCATTTGAAACCGGTACCTGAAAGCCAGAATTATGAGAATAACAAAAGATGAAGCACGGATACTCTCCGCCACTCTTGAGATTGGCAAATATGACATGGCAAATCTTATCTCGAGATCGAAACAAGAATCTCTGAATGCTATTGAAGCTCTTGAGACTCTAGAGATAAAACTTAATACTATTGGCAAGGATGACAGACGGAAAGGCCGCAAAAGCCGCGATACCTTGCCGGATGTATTGAAACGATTTATTAATGGACGTAAGCACTAAAAAATAAACGCCCTGGGCGGCATTGTAAAACCCATCAAAACTATGAACAGAATACCAAAAATCGGCGATGTTGTTATCTACAACACAACAGAACAGGAACGTGAGAACATGGAAAATTGTCCTCCGAAGCATAACAATGTAGCCGAAAAGCTACCTGCACTTGTAACTGCAGTATGGGGTAAGACACCCACGGCTTTAGTTAACCTTAAGGTTATTCACGACGGCACATCGGAAGATCTTTGGAAGACTTCAGTTATGAGAGGAACGGGCGAAATGAACTGGGAGTTCGCTGAAGAGGAAACTGAAGAGGAAAAAGCTCCCGCAGCGCAGCAGTAAAAATCAGGGGCAGACAAACCGCCTGCCCCTGATTAATTTAAATCACATAATTAAAATTTAAGATGAAAATCGCTTATATAGTACACCCTATCGCCGGAGATGTTCACGGCAACGTTGAGAAGATCCTTAAGATAGTAAAACAAATAAATCTGACTAGATCTGACGTGGTCCCATTCGCTCCTTATATTGCTTATGTGCTTGCCTTAGATGATAATGATCCGGTAGAACGATCGAGGGGAATTGAAAATAATATAGCAATATTAAAAAGCGGTATTGTGAAAGAATTATGGGTTTATGGACCAAGGATATCGGAAGGCATGAAGGCTGAGATAAAGCTTGCCTTTGACTTAAATATTCCGATTGTGGTGATGGAGCCTAATCTGAAATGGCCGGAATGGCTTTTAAGGGTTGCCGTATCAGGATATTAAAATTAATTTTCATAACTTTATCTATTGATAGTCAAACAAAAACTTAAACAAATGAAGAAAGCAATCTATTTATTATTGATTATTCTGTTGCCATCGTGTGCCACAGTTAAGCCAACATTATTTTATTACCAAGATTTTCCGGCCGAAAAGGAGATATCTGTTGATAAGAGCAAAAACGATTTGTCGTTGCTGCCAACTCATGGTTTGTAGAATCATTTAATGATGCAACAAATATTGTTCAGTTTTCGGATAAAGAGGCAGGAGTGATTAAAGGCAAATATTTAATTAAGGGAACATACTATGCTGGATATACTTACATTCCGGAAAGCGATAAAAGAATTTTTGCCGTTATAACAGTTTTGGTAAAAGACAATCTAACTAAGATTAATATTCTACCTCAAGGCGTGGGGAAATATTATGCACCTGACCCTAATCATGACGACCCTTATACAATAGGAAAGTCGTCCATTAGCGGAGAGAAAATTAAAAAGCTGGCTGATGAACTTATATCGGAGTACGAAGCATATATCTTAAACTATAAAAACTGGTAGAATGTAATTGAACAATCCCTGTTCGAAACTTTTGAGAGCCACCCGCTAAAATGTCCGGTGGCTTTCCTATTTTTGATTCATGGGAAATGTCGACTTACGGAAATACTGCCAGGAGCCTGATCCCATGCCGGCACGTAAAGGAAGATCCGAATCACTGTTATCAAAACGCGATGAAAAACTGGCATCGCGCTTCTACTACTACTCCGAAATACAAAAGGTTAAAAATTATAGCAAGATCTTATCGCTACTGGCTGAGATGTTCGATATTAATGAAAATGTTGTTCGAACCAGGCTTAAGAAAAGAGTTGATATTCTCGATCGCGTCTATGCTGATAAGCCTTCCGTTAATTGTCTCCGGAAGAAATATCCCTATTACTGTTGGTGAGCTGTCATATCCTCGAAGGTAGTCTCAAGTACCATGTTAATAATTTTGATACCGGAATATCGATTATCGGGAGTTTGAGACTTGCGGCTGAAGGCCGAGAATTCAGCTGTACCATAACCCTGGAGCACAGAATAAACTTTATCTACGGTTATAAACAGACCCAAAGCAGCTGATCTCCTGCTTTCAGACGCCTTGCTATCGGTTGGCAGCGGACATTCAAAAGCAAGTTTTACATTTACACGGGCAGTTACCTGCTGAGTCTCTTCATCTTCATCTTCGCACTTCGGATATGAAATATCGATAAGTGCACATGGAAACAATACAATTGGTTTTATATTCAGGTTAAGTACCTCCAGCTGTCCCATTTCAAAATCAATTTCCTTCAGTTCTGTAACTTCGGTTTTAAGCCGGTTAAGAATTGCTTCATAAAGTTCTTTCATAATAACGATGTTTAAAAGGTTTTTCAAAGTGCATTAAATGCATCGCGCATAGCATTAAAAAGAGTGTCGTTCAATATTTCGGAAGGTCCCATAAATCTACGTCTTGGCATTTTTATCGTCAGTTTATCTTTTTTAGTCAGTGCCAGAGCTTTCCACGGATTTACTTTTTCCCCAACTTCAATGCTCTGATAAGTATTGCCGGCCTTTCCTTTTTTAACTCCTTTACCGCTTTCCTCATAATACTTCGCCCATGCGAACTTTCTCATCTTTGCTGTTATTGGAATTATAATTGTTTCGCCCTCGTTGTGTGCTTTGGCATACTGAACCTTTTCAGAACCGGCTGATATTATAACCTGCGATTCGGTAACGCTTGCAGGCTTAATTGAATTAACAAGGGCTCCTGAGCGTACCATCAGAGTACCACGGCTTACGGGTACCTTTGTTTCGGGCCAGGGCTCACCATCCCACTCTTTGGTAGTAAAACGCTGTTTAAAAAACTCGTTAGCAGTTTCAGCAATAATATTAGGGACCTGATTTTTAAAAAACTCATTAGTGAGCTTCGAAAAAAAATCGTCTATTTCCTTGAATGATGCCATTTTAACGTATATCTTTGTATCAAGTTCTGTGCAGCGGTAGTAATAACCGGGTCAACACCTCAAGGGCGATGGGGGCAATGGGAGCCTGCAGAGCAGCGTGGCATAGAATCAACCCTTAAAATCCGGACAGTTTTTAACTGCCCGGTTTTTTTATCAGTAGCCCTCTGCGTCTCTTGTCCCATATTTCTTTTTTAAGATCAGGCTTCATGTTTACTTTATGAGTTGTTTGCATTTCATACCAGGTCTTTAATACCAGCCGTTTCTTTTCGATCTTATAGTTTGCCACAATAACCTTATCGCGATAGTATTTAATGAGATTAAAATTGTCAAATCGTGTGGATGAATAATCATTTAGCCAGATCTCATCGGGACTTAACAGGTTAGCCCGGAGAGCAACCCATAAATTGATTCGATTATCTTTTTTAGTGGTATGTGCTGCAAAACTTTTTTTGTCGAGCTCGAGGGTACGGCCATCATAGATCTTAAGAGGAAGTATATTATTCTTGCTTTCATTTTTCCATACGGACTCAGCCGACTCAGTAAACAATGGCATATTACCTGCAGCAGCTTCTTTAAGTTTTGGCACTGTTTGCAGACCCCACTTTTCTGCAGTAAGTTTTTTAAGATACGATGCAGCTTTGGTAGGGAACTTACGAATGTACATCTGGTTCGCGGTAAACACTTCACCAGTTAATGCACGGTTGACGCCCCATCCCTGGGCTTCAGCTTTTTTCCACTCAGCTGTTTTAAAAAACTCATCTACCCTGGCGCGTTCTTTATCGATATCAATATTTTTAACCTCATGTTTCATAAGTGGCTTAACCCTGCAGCGGCAACGCCAGCCGTTAGGAGGCCATATTTTTTTCCAGCGTGGATCGCTGGCAGGCAGAATAAGTCCATGAAGTTTCGCATGTTCCGGACGTACTTTATCATCGTCCATTGTTATATACTGCCAGTAAGGAAATATCTCCTGTTGAGCAAGGAGTCTGAAATAGGTGGCGCTACTCTCTGCAGTAAGGTAAGCAGTATCATATTCAGCCCTTAGCCATGTTTCGTTGAACACAGTTGAGATCTCCCGGGCTTTGCTCAGAAAATCGGACCAGCCGGTTGATGCCCTGAAAGCTTCATTTAGTTTCTGAACTTCCGCCAGATCTTTCGCAGCACTGAAATGAAAGAGGTTCATCTCCAGTGCTGTTTTGTACGCATCGGGGGTGTAACCATATTCAATTCCAACTGCAAAATTCTTTTCAGTGAATCCTGCATGAAGGGCCTTTATTAGATAGGATGAAGTAAAATGAAATAGCTCGGGATCGAAATACACGGATCCGGAACTTATTCTTTTAGCAAGGGCCTCTGAATCGAAAACAGACAGATCCGAAAGATTACTGTTCGTGGGGAGATCTAATCTCTTTTCTGCTGATGCCCCCACTGAGGGGGCTAATACGAAAAAACTTCTTAACCCTTCCCGCAGCTTTGTCCAGAATGAGATCTCAACTTCAGAGAGCTTTTCGGAAAGTTTTTTCTTCTCTTCCTTCTTTTTTCTTTTATTGTCGGGTCCCGGATTCGGATCCACACCAGGGTTCTGTTTTTTTGTCTGGCCGCTTTTAGGTTTTGGGATCCCAAAGAAATCGTACAGAAAGTCTTCGTCGATGTTAAGACCAAGCTTATTCGTGAAACTATCGAAGATCTCAATCTGATCTTTTTTTGAAATTGTTTCAGCAGCATCAGGAAAACTGAACCATCCGCCGGTTACGGGAAAACCCCTCTTCTCAAGACGGGGTAGCAGCTCTGTATTAAGAATACGCTGAACGAAACGTCGATCGGATTTATTGATATCTTCTTCGCCTTCTTTGTGAACCTGACTCTGAGCCCTGGATGATCCATCGGTAGTTGTCATAGTCTGGCCAAGAATTGCAATAAGCATCTCTTCATTGCAGGCTTTACGGAAGTTATTGAAAAGGTTACCGTCACCTCGTGTTGAGCTTTCTTTAATTTCAATTTCGACTTCTTTAGGAGCTGTCATCCAGGATGTTCCTCCTGATTCATCAAAAGCTTCCTGAAGAGCTTTCTTACTTTCTTCATCCTGGGCACTGTATTTTCCTACTTTCATTGGAATTCCGAACAGTTCGCAGAACTGAGCCCAGTCGCTGAAACCTCCTCTTTTAAAAATTGCATAAGGAGCAGCTTTCAACAGTAATCCGAAATCTTTATCCTTACCGGCCTCTAGAAAGAAATCGTCGCCCTGGTAAGGAATACCCTGCTCATCGCCTGGATTAATTGTTATTATACCTTTCTCGGGACGTATGTGTTGTCGGGGTATATTATATGCCTGTAAGCCATCTACAAAATCGAGCTCCAGTACGGTTTTTCCCCAGAACTTAGAATTCATTATCTCAGTAAGGATCTCTTCCATTATCGGGCTGTCGATCAGATCATCCATTTCGATGTTGATCTGTTCATCCTTCATGAATACCAGGTCGGCATTCGTAATTGCATTTATTCTTTTGCCAATGCCGTTCGACAGAACCGGGTCGAGTAATATATCTTCATAAAGCTCATAAAGCCTTTGTCTGCGATCGTTATCGGCAGCTTTAAGAGCCAGGCGCCACTGACCAACATCGAGAATGTTACGATTAAGCTTTCGCACTACAAGGGTATCGATTACCAGACCCTTTTTATTTTTTGAGTTTTGTTTAATGTTAGCCATATTAATAGTTTAATAGTGTTGCTCTCTTTTCTGGTTACTACCGTAATTGATTTTACCACTGTACTCAGCTGTAGATACCGGCAGATCGGGCGTTACATCGCCTTTTTGAACTGCTTTTAGCCAGCTAACGGCCCTGTCGTAGAGTTTGCCTCTATATTCGATATCGGCCTGGTAGTTACTTAGTTTTATGAGATGCCATACGGCGATATCTTTTACAAATATCAGCAGCAAGGCATTCCGGGAAGTGCCGGTAGTTGCAAGGATGGTATCGGTGTTGTAGGATTTTAGATATCCTTTAGCCTCAGATACTGCACCATCGATAGCTGAAACAACGAGAGTATCGTCGCCCCCGGTGATGACATCGATATTTTCGATGTTCATATGAGTTTTAAGTTCTGCTTTCGTTATCCACATGGTTAAAATCGTTTTGAGTTTGATTTATGTTTTCCGCTTTTAACTTCACCAGCTGCAGCGGTTTTATTATTTATTATCCAGACACCCCCTTCCACAGCATCGGGTCCGTCGGCATGGGCAGAAAGCTTTGGATCTACAGCTTTAAACTGCTCTTCGAGACGCAGCATATGAGGATTATTTTTTTCGGCTATATTGAATATGAGCCTGCCTGTACGGTTCGGTTGTTCAAGATTACCCTCGATACGGGCAAACTTATCGGGTTTTTTTCGCTCATCGGGCGACACGTGGATATAATGTTCCCGGGAAGCTCCTTCAGCCATTAAAAGCGGAGAAAGAACCTGCTCATAAAAAGGATCCTGAAGGGAGTTATTCTCGACGTAATTGTAGACCTGTGTTTTTCCTTCTACATACTCTTCGAGATCGAAATACCAAAGGATGAACTTACTGTTTTTTACAAGGTCAAGAAAGCATGTTATAATGTAGTATTTACCATCGAGCTGACCAATGAGGGGTATAGCTTTATAGCTGCCACCTTTATTCTCTTTATTACTTTGCGAGGGATCGCCGTAAGCAACAAGGAACTTAAACTTGCTCAGGTTAGGTACCTCAGCCCATGTTATATCTTTAAACACGGTACCCTCTGTAATGGGATTGTTATAATACTCTTTCTGTGCAGCCGCATAGCTGAGTTTCGATAGTATATAATCAATATCCTCTTCACTGTTCTTCTCGGGCCAGGCAGACTTGCCGTTCTTATCGCGGATATTGATCACCTCAGCCTTGTCGGCTCTCTTAATTGCTTCGGTAATACAGCTGTATTTCCCGATAATATTACCACAAAAGAGAATAATAATGGTTTCAGAAATATCGACAGTAGGTATCACGGTGCCTTCTATCCAGGCCCACTTGTCTTTTATCCGATCGGGGTTACGGATCTCCTCATCGGTATCCATATCGTCGAAGATAATTGAGTCGGGCCTGATAGCCTCATTCTTGGTGCCTCGAGGGCTCTGACCGGCACCGACAGCCCGCAATGCCCAGCCTTTGCGTGTTATAAATTCACCATCTTCCCACTCGCCATGTTTCACCTGTACCCCGTAGTCGTTAATCAGCCTGCCATTACTCTCGAGATTAATTTTATATGGCTTTAAAAGACGTTCGGCATTATCGTAACTGTTGCTGATAATAAGAGTAGTGCGGATCTTTGCAGTTAAACCCATTTTGAGATACTCCATCATTGCCCTCGTTG
>JANNKF010000373.1:0-30102 GCA_031396165.1 Bacteroidales bacterium
CCGTTTCATAGCTGAGCGTGATGGTTATCTGGATATTTTCGAGAATATTGGTGGTGAGATTTTCGCAAACGCATGCGGCCCATGTATCGGTCAATGGGATCGAAAAGATGCTGATAAAAACATGGTAAATACTGTCATTCATTCATTTAACCGGAATTTTGCCAAACGAGCCGATGGAAATCCGAATACTCATGCTTTTGTTGCGTCACCAGAAATTGTAACAGCAATAGCTATTTCAGGTAAGCTGACATTCAATCCCATAACTGATACATTGATTAATACAGATGGAAAAGAAGTGAAGTTCTCTGAACCGGTTGGAATTGAACTGCCTCCAAGAGGTTTCGGGAATATTGACACCGGATTTCAGAGACCGGATAGGTCCGGTAAAACGAATGATATTCAAATCTCACCCGATTCCGACAGACTTCAGATACTTGAGCCATTTGAGGAATGGGATAGAAAAGACTTTATTGGACTTCCGCTTCTTATAAAAGCGAAAGGAAAATGTACAACTGACCATATATCTATGGCGGGCTTTTGGCTTACGTATAGAGGGCATCTGGAAAATATTTCAAACAATTACATGATTGGAGCTTTAAACTCCTTTAATGAAAGAACCAATTTTGTTCTCAACCAGATCAGCAGGAAATACGATTCTGTACCAGCTGTAGCAAGGGATTATAAAGAATCAGAAACAGGATGTGTGGTGGCAGGGGAGGAGAACTTTGGAGAGGGTTCCTCAAGGGAACATGCGGCCATGGAGCCAAGATATCTGAATGTTAAAGCAGTTTTGGTAAAATCATTTGCCAGAATTCATGAAACAAATTTGAAAAAACAGGGGATACTTACTCTGACATTCTCAGATAAAGCCGATTATAATAAAATACTGGAAAGCGATAAATTTGATATCGTTGATCTGAAACAGCTTGCCCCCGGAAAACAGGTTACTGTTGTTCTGAGTCATACTGATGGCAAAAAGGATATCATTAAGGCAAATCATTCTTATAATAATGCTCAGATAGAATGGTTTAAAGCAGGAAGTGCATTGAATCTAATTAGAAAAAGTAAAATATGACAGCAGAAAAAATCACATTATCAAATGGTAAATTAAATGTCCCTGAGAATCCCATCATCCCATTCATTGAAGGCGATGGAACAGGACCTGATATCTGGAGAGCCTCGGTGAGGGTTTTTGATGCAGCTGTAAAGAAAGTCTATAATGGAAAAAGAAAAATTGAATGGAAAGAGGTATTAGCGGGTGAAAAGGCATTCAAAATTACTGGTAACTGGCTTCCTGATGAGACTCTAACAGCATTCAGAGAGTATCTGGTCGGAATAAAAGGCCCGCTGACAACTCCTATCGGAGAGGGTATGAGGTCTTTGAATGTTGCTTTGCGTCAGATTCTTGATTTATATACCTGTTACAGACCAGTTAAATATTTTAATGGTGTTCCCAGTCCGGTTAAGCATCCTGAAAATGTTAATATGCACATTTTCAGAGAGAATACTGAAGATATATATGCCGGGATTGAATTTATGCATGGATTGCCTGAAACAGAAAAAGTAAAGAGGTTCCTTATTGATGAAATGGGTGTTACAAAGATCAGATTCCCCAATACTTCGTCAATAGCAATAAAGCCTGTATCGGTCGAGGGAACTGAAAGACTGGTTCGTCAGGCAGTTAAATATGCTGTTTCGAAAAAGCTACCCTCAGTTACTCTGGTGCATAAGGGAAACATAATGAAATACACCGAAGGGTCATTTATGAAATGGGGTTATGCTCTGGCTGAGAGAGAATTTGCAAAGGATATATTTACATGGGTCCAGCATAAGAAGATTGCAGACAAACATGGGATTGATGAAGCGGATAATATGCTGAAACAGGCTGAAAAAGAGGGTAAAGTAATTATAAAAGATGTTATTGCTGACGCATTCCTGCAACAGATTCTTACCAGGCCGGCAGAATACTCTGTGATTGCTACTTTGAACCTTAACGGTGATTATATTTCGGATGCTCTCGCTGCAATTGTTGGAGGAATTGGCATTGCTCCGGGTGCAAACATAAATTATGAAAGTGGTCACGCCATATTCGAAGCAACGCACGGAACTGCACCGAAATATGCCAATCAGGATAAAGTTAACCCGGGTTCAGTGATATTGTCAGGTGCCCTTATGTTTGAGTATTTAGGGTGGGATAAGGTATCGGAAAGTATTTATGCCGGTCTGGAGGGTGCAATTAAGAATAAAAAAGTTACTTACGATTTCCACCGGCTTATGGAGAATGCAACACTTCTTAAAACTTCGGAATTCGCCGATGCAATTATCTCTAACCTGAAGTAATAATATTAAACCAAAATGGATATGAACGAGACAAGTTTTTTTTCAAGATTAGAGGCATCGGTTAAGGAATCCTGCCATATAGATAACAAATTGTTTGAAGAATTCGAGGTCAAACGTGGTTTAAGGAATCAGGATGGGACAGGTGTACTTGTCGGGTTGACTAATGTTGGCAATGTTGTTGGTTATCAGAAAGTTGATGGCAAGGTTGTGGCCATTCCCGGTAAATTATTGTACAGAGGAATTGACATTGAGGATATTACCCAGGGATTTCAGAAGGAGGACCGTCATGGGTTTGATGAAACAGTATTTCTTTTGCTTACAGGTCATTTGCCGGATAAAGATGAGCTGACTGAATTTTCATCTCATCTTGGCACACTTCGTGCATTGCCCGACGATTTTGTAAAGGATATGATATTATCGATGAAAGGAAAAGATGTCCTTAATATTCTTGCCAGGTCAGTACTTGGATTATATACTCTTGATGAGAAACCCGATAGTATTGCCCTCGACAATATGATCAAGCAGTCGTTAAGCATGATTGCCAAATTCCCTACCATTGTAGCATATTCCTATCAGGCTCTACGGCATCTATTTAAAGGTAAGACCCTGTCAATAAGGCATCCACAGCCAAACCTGACAACGGCTGAAAATTTTCTTTACCTGATTAAAGGCGACTGCAAGGGATACTCCAAACTTGAGGCTGATCTTCTCGATCTCCTGCTTGTCTTGCATGCTGAGCATGGTGGCGGGAATAATTCAACTTTCACATTAAGGGTTACAAGCTCCTCTGAAACAGATATTTATTCTGCTATTACATCGGCAATCGGATCTTTGAAGGGACCATTGCATGGGGGTGCAAACGTCAGAGTTCTCGAAATGATGGAAGATATGAAAGTCCATGTAAAGGACTGGACGAGCGAAAAGGAAGTAACTGAGCACCTTCTCAAGATCCTGAACAAAAAAGCCAATGATTTATCGGGTAAGATCTATGGCATTGGACATGCTGTTTATACAATATCCGATCCTCGCGCAGCAATACTGAAAGCGAAAGCAAGGGAACTGGCAATTGAAAAGGGACGGCTCGAGGAATTTGAACTCTATTCTTTGGTAGAGAGGCTTACACCTGAAGTATTCAGACTATTCAAAGGTGAAAAATCTACAAAAGTAGTATGCATAAACGTTGACTTCTATTCAGGTTTCGTTTATGCCTGTCTCGATATATCGAAGGAACTTTATACACCGCTTTTTGCTATTGGCAGGGTATCAGGGTGGTGTGCACACAGAATTGAGGAGCTTACCTTCTCGGCAAAAAGGATTATTCGTCCGGCATTTAAGAATGTATATGGTGATCATGAGTATATTCCACTAAATATGAGGTAAATATTATGAATCAAACGATCCCTGAATTTGATGTGCTGATTGTGGGTGGAGGTGTTGTGGGAACAGCTCTTCTCTATACTTTGGGCAAATACACTGATATAAAGAGTATTGGCTTAATTGAGAAGTATTCAGATTTTGGACTGGTGAATTCCGCTTCATATAATAATAGTCAGACTCTTCATTTTGGTGATATAGAAACAAATTACACCATTGATAAAGCCAGAAGTGTTAAGCGTATGGCCGATATGGTTATGAGGTATCTCGAGAGTCATATTGAAAAGTCTGCCGAGCGAAAAGTATTCAGTAAATACTCCAAAATGGTACTCGCTGTTGGAAAAGAACAGGTTCAGGATCTAAGGAAAAGATATCTTCCATTCAGTGAACTCTTTCCTAAATTGAAAATGATAGGAAGGGAGGAGATAGGGAAGATAGAACCAAGAGTTCTTGAGGGCAGGGATCCGGGTCAGGAAATACTCGCTCTTGTAACTGAGGATGGGTATACTGTTGACTTTAAGCGACTCTGTCATTCATTTGTCGATAATGCTCTAATGAAAAATCATAATCTGGGTATTCAATTGAATACAAAACTTTTAACAATAACCAGGAATGGGGATCACTATAATGTACTGACCGATAAGGGCGAGATGAAGGCTACTGTGGTAGTTATAGCAGCAGGAGGACATAGTCTGATGATTGCAAAATCACTCGGATATGGAAAGAATCTGGCTGTTTTATCGATGGCAGGGAGTTTTTATACAGCTCCAAAAGTTCTTAATGGCAAAGTTTATACAATCCAGCTCCCTAAGTTACCGTTTGCGGCAATTCATGGAGACCCGGAGGTACACAGTGATCAGGTAACAAGATTTGGTCCGAC
Source organism: Bacteroidales bacterium (assembly GCA_031396165.1). GTDB lineage: Bacteria > Bacteroidota > Bacteroidia > Bacteroidales > VadinHA17 > LD21. Next base: position 4,595 of record JANNKF010000373.1, read on the forward strand.
TGCTAAACCAATCTTTCAACTTGAAAGACACAACATGTCAACATTCTTAGAGTACTGGAAGACCTTTGGATTAGGGATCAATCCTATAATCAGCTTATTGAAGATAGTTTTCGACAAGGTACTTTTCAGCTACATTTTCATGAATTTTTTATATGACCTGCCATTTTTCGGAAAGCGACTGTTTATTAAGGAGGTTAGAAAAATAGTCCCTTCGCTAAAAATAAGTGAGCTTCAATATGCCAAAGGAATAGGTGGAACAAGACCACAGATTGTAAATAACACAACCAGAAAGCTTGAAATGGGTGAGGCGAAGCTTTGCGGAGATAATATCATTTTTAATATTACTCCATCGCCCGGGGCTTCCACATGTCTGGGAAATGCATATTCAGATGCATCGAAGATCATTGATTTTCTTGGCAGCAGGTATAAGTTCGACAAAGAATCATTTGAAAGAGATCTAATGTAGACTCTTGTAAGATCGTCATATTCAGCTAATTATCATTCTAACTCAGGAATTACTTTAATCCTGATAATTCTAAATCAGGAGGTATTTCTATTTGCTTATAAGTTTCAGAAGGGAATCTTGTTTATTTAGAAATTACATCTATTTAGGAACAATACCTATTTAGGAATAGTTATTAAATAGGAATGATTCTTAGTTAGGAATCATAACTAAACAGGAATAAATATTATATAGGAATGAATATTACTTAAGAGTGTTTATTAGTTAGGAATAAATCCTATATAGGAATGATTCTTACATAGAAGTATTTATTAGTTAGGAATGATTCTTATATAGCAATGATTCTTATATAGGAAATTTTATTATTTAGGAAATATTCCTTATTAGGAAATATTACTATTTAGAAGTAATTATCATTTAAGAATTATTCCTAATCAGGAATTGTGATCAGTGATTAGTTTAACTCAGCACTATTCATAGCTTAACCCAAACCCGAATCTGAACAGTGGATTCTCTGAATCATATGGAACATCCTTCTGTTTTCTCACACTCTCCATCGAGGCGGGCATTTCAAATGGTAATTTTGCACTCGGATTTATCTTCCCGAAAATAACATCAAGCAAAGCTTCATCGTTTGCACCGAAATCGGCCAGTAAAGCTTTCGATGCGGCAGCAATTTGCGGAATAACCGCCGGCCGGGCCGGTCAAGATAAATATCCACAACGCATGGCACTCTATTCAATAGATCAAGAATCTCACTCCGTTCTTCATTCTTAAAATCCAGATCTCCGGAACTGAAAAGCCTTACTATAATACCGGATCCTTTAAGCTGTTGCTTGGGTGATTTTATTCGTATCAAGGCTATACCAGATCGCTTACCCTGTCTTCCGGAAAAGCTCTTTTGTCTTCATAAATGTCAAGTTTTCCATTCTTGTTTAAATCCCTGAAAGGAAACCCCTCAAGTGTAAAAGACTTTACCTCCGGACCAGCCAGCCCCATAAATGCCTTAGCTTTCTGGTTACCTTAAACAGAGATCGAAAGAGCGGTTACTAAAAGAATTATCACTGTGAGCCCTACGATAGATCCAACTGTTACAAACAAAATTTTTAAGAACTTTTTCATGACAATATGCATTAAAAACAAGTCGTTTTAAGTTCCTGCATAAACAAGAAGCGCTAGTCCGGCCATATATGCCAGGAACATCATAAATATCAGATTATTAACTGATTTGGATGCACCTTTAAACTCTTTCCATATGAATACTCCCCATAAAGCGGCAATCAGTGTGGCACCCTGTCCAAGACCATATGAAATAGCAAAACCCGCTTTGCCTGATGCAATAACGCTCATCGACATGCCTATGTTCCAGATCACACCTCCGATAACTCCTGTAAGATGCACACCAAGGGTTCCTTTCCTGTAGTCTTTAAATGTGAGTGGTGAACCCTCAAATGGTCGCTTCATTATAAGATAGTTGAATAAAAAGTTGCTTATGACTACGCCGGTAGCAAAGAAGAATATTGCGGAATAGGGGGTCAGTTTACCAGCTTCAGGAGATTCAAAACTTGTAACCATCGAGCTGGCAACAAAACGATAAAAGAGAGCCATCAACACCCCTGCAGATACAGATAACAAAATTCCCTTACCAGATACTCTTTTTAGCGAACTGCTGTGCTTTTTGTATGCAATTGCGTCGATTACAATGGCGGCAACAATAAGTGCTACGCCACCAAATAGCCATGTTGCATTACCTTGGGGAGCAAAGATATAATTGATAATAACTCCCAGAGCAAGGGCTATTCCCACTCCGACAGGAAACGCTACTGCCATTCCGGCTATGGCCATGGCAGCAACAAGTAATATATTGGAAGCATTGAAGATTACGCCTCCAAGCATAGCATTTAAGATGTTGCCTGATTCAGCCTGGCTTATATCATCAATAAATGCTCTTCCAGATTCTCCATTACTTCCAAGAGTGAATCCAAGAAGAAGCGCAAACAGCAGAATGCCAAGAACATAGTCCCAGTAAAACAATTCAAAACGCCATGCTTTTCCTGCAAGTTTCTGAGTATTGCCCCATGAACCCCAGCATAGCATTGTAACTATACAAAGGATTATTGCCAGTGTGTAACTTTGTGGTATGAACATTATGTAGAAGTTTAGAGTTTAGAGTTTAGAGTTTAGAGTTTAAAGTTTAAAGTTTAAAGTTCAATGCAGAGCTTACTCAAATGAAAATTTATGCGTTTCATTCTTCTTTTGAGCTGTTTTAAAGATTGTTGCAGAGGTAATATATACTCTTGTTCCCGCAGACTCAGGACGTTTTTCACCCTTAACAATAAGTTTTACCTTATGATCGCCCGGGGCAAGATTTACAACGTGCCAGATACTCTCTGTATGTTGCTGGTTAGCAAAATAATAGTAGGTATCAATGCTGCGGTGCAGGTTCCCGTCGACATAAACATCTGCTTTCCCGCCATCTTTGTACCAATTTCCTGTTATAGATATTCCTGTGCCGGAAAATGCGATTTCAAGTTCATCACCTGCATTTTCAGAATAGATCGATTGCTTACTAACCTGATTATTCCTTCCGGTAACTTCAAAGGGTTTCCATTTCCCTTTGAACGACCATGCCTTCTCATCGAATATTGAAACCTTTTTGTCGAAAATAAGATTTGGAAATGCAATCTTGTTTGCAGGAGCAAGGGGTTCCTGAATTTTTATTTTTATATTGTTGCTGGTTACCTCACCACTGTCCTTAGCTATCAGTTCAAGGGCATATTTATAAGTATTTGCCACGGCCGAATTAAATGAATATGAAGTATGAATAAATAGTGTGTCGCCCAATGCGTTTACACCATCCTGCATTAACTGAGGCAGACCGCTGAATCCTTTTATTACGCCCAGAACAGCGAGCGCATTTGATGGATTGCAGTCAGAATCCTGTCCGCAGCGTGTTGATATTTCAAGGGTCTTCATCGGATCGCCTTCACCATATAATAATCCCATAACAATATAAGCCCCATTCAGTTTTGCGTCGATATTAAAGGTAGAACCTGCACCACATATGTCAACATCGCCCCATTTGTCTTCCAGCTCCTTCCATGATGCCTGCCAGTCACCAGGATACTGAACATGAAGTTTTATTACATCCTTTACGATCTTGTAATAGTCGCTTTCTGAGGGAATGGATAAAAGAGCCTTATCTATAATTTTTGAGATATCTGATTCAAAATATGCTTCAGAATATAGTGCTGCCACGAAGATCCCTCCATAAACACCATCGCCATAATTCATTATCCTGCCGATCTTATCAGCAATTTTTGTTGCAGTCTGGGGCATCCCCGGACACATAAATCCTATATAATCTGCTTCTATCTGAAAATCAATATCATCGGCGTGGATATTATATTCAGGAGTCCCTGAAAGAGGGGCAAAAATGCTGTCATAATAATTTTTTCTTGCCTGCATATTTGCATGCCAGAGCATATAGCCTGCTTTTGCAAACATCTCCTGGTATTTTTTCGAAGGGGCGTCAATACCATATTTGTCCATCGACATCAGAAATGTGAGCTGAACATAGATATCATCCTGCCACATACTTCCCCTTATGTCAGCGGGTTTCCATTTAATTGAATCGCTGTAGATCTTTCCCTGAGCTCTGAATTCGGTTGGTGCGCCATATGTTACACCTACCATCTTTCCCGCCCATCCGCCAGCAATCTTGTCCTCCAGAACTTCCGGTGAAATAGTCCGGTATTCATTCGATGTGTTGTTACATGAAGTGTTTAGCAATAGAAAAGCAGTAAATAAGGTAAGGAGTTTTATTGTTTTCATAACTAGTTGAATATGTGATTTATAATAGATTATATCTATTCCTGGTTTTTTGCCCCCTTCCCCCTAAAGGGGGTACAATTCGCCTACAATTTAGCCCCGCCTCAGAGCCTGCCCTGAGCGAAGCGAAGGGGGGGATGGAGGGCGATTATTTCATCGGTATATGCATCATCCTGTCTTCAATAAATCTGCTCATTTCGGAGACTGTCATTTTTTGTTTTACGTAAATATGCTTACCTGTTGGATCATCCTTCCAACTATTACTTCCATCAGGATTAATTATGATCTTACCTCTTATGGTGTTAAAGAACCCTTCTGTTCCATATACGCCTATGAGAACTGCAGTCTCATCCCAGCTCATTCTTCCATCCTTGTCCTCGGCAGCCAGGGGAATTGAAATCCTGAATACATCCTTAACGGGACTATTCTTTATTTCCATCTTCATTAACCTTAAGCCGGTTCTGATTTCCCAACCAATCTCGAAGCCTGTGAATATGATCTCTCCCGGCCAGTTTTCAAAAACATTTATTGATGCTGCAGAATCCATATGAACATTAAATTCTTTTCCTGCAGGAAATCTTCCTGCCATCGAAACAAACCTTTTTACTTTCTTCATTATCAGCTCTTTCCCTGTGAGGGGAGAATTTGCATCGGGTTGAGAATTCATCAGATTGCTGAGATTGGTCAGGAAACCAACTGTTACAATCGTAACACTGGTATCTGGTTGTGAATTAAGAATTCTCCGGTAAACTGCGACAGCATCTTCAACTTCTCTTGTTGAGTTGACAGTATGCGGATATTTCGCAACAATTGAATCTGCCCAGTGTTGTGACGATCCGAGATTTACCCCGTCAGATTTTGGAGCTCCCATCGGTAAATCGGGACGACCGAAATACCTGTTTATTACTTCTATTGAAGGAGCAACAAGGTCATGCTTATTTGACGAAACAGTTGCAAGAATTACTGCCTTTCCGCTGTCGGCCATGGCATGGAGAAATGCCAGTGCTCCTACATCGTCATAATCGGGACCAAGATCAGTGTCGAAAATTATCTTAACTGGTTCAGTAGTTTTTGCTCCAGGTTGATCAGAGCAACTCAGGAAGACTGAGAAAATCATGATTAAAAAACAGGTTTTTAATTTCATATAACGTACTAATAAATAAGTATATACAATATTGGTTATCATCAACACCCGATAAACGGGACGAATTAGTTTGTCACATAAAGTCCCCTTTAGGGGATTTAGGGGCGAATTTCATTTCTATAAGGTGCCGATGCCTGTGCCCCCATGCGCGTTACTGAAATAGCTGCAGCTTTGTTTGCAAAAACAACAGCATCCTCAATGTTTTTTCCTTCAGAAATTGCTACAGTGAGTGCCCCATTAAAAATATCTCCGGCAGCGGTAGTATCCACAGCTTTTACAGGCATAACAGAAATCATTTTTGAAGTTGTTCCTGATAATACGAATGCGCCTGATCCTCCCATTGTTATCACTACATTCTGTACGCCCTTCTGTATCAGACTTTTCGCAGCCATTTCGGCTGTGGCGGCATTCGATACTATAATTCCTGTAAGTATTTCAGCCTCAGTCTCATTGGGTGTTATAAGATAGAGATAACCTAAGAGATCATCAGATAAAAGCCGGGCAGGAGCAGGATTCAGAATTACCCTGTTTCCCCTTGAACCGGCCTTTTGAGCAGCAAATTCGACTGTGCTAACCGGTATTTCAAGCTGCATCAGGAAAATATCATCAGGATTTGAGTCAAATACTTCATCATTAATGTCAGAGGCCGACAAGGTACCATTTGAACCCGGGGCAACTACAATGCTATTCTCCCCGTTCTCATCGACTGTAATCAGTGCTACTCCTGATGGATTCTGGCCATCCTTAATAATATAGGATGTATTAATATTCTCATTTGCAAAGAGGCTTTCTGCCTCAGAACCGAAGATATCATTCCCGGTTTTTGTAACAAATGTTACATTTCCTCCAAGCCTGGCAGCTGCCACAGCCTGATTTGCACCCTTTCCACCCGGATTCATCATAAAGGCTCCTCCCAGAATTGTTTCACCTGGTACAGGCAGTTTTTTTGATTTAATCACCATGTCGGTGTTTGAACTGCCGATTACAATAATTCTGGGCATTGGGAAAATATTTTGTTAAACAAAAACTAAGATAGATTTTTTTAATAACTTTTCACAATACAATTATTAATTGAAATTATGCGAAAAACTCTCTTTCTGTTATTGCTGATTAACGTGCCATTTTCGTTAATAGCAAGGATTACTCCAACACGGTTAACCTGTGAGTACCTGAAAGATCCAATGGTAATCGACGTTCCGAATCCGAGGTTATCATGGATCAACACAGATCCTGAATATACAAGAAAATCTTCTCAGGCTGCCTGGCAGATTCGGGTGGCTTCCACACGTGAAACGCTTTTATCTGACAATGCTGACCTTTGGAACAGCGGAAAAACGACTTCAGATGAATCTGTAAACATCAATTATAAAGGAAAATCCCTTGCTTCAGGTCAGGCCTGCTGGTGGCAGGTTCGTGTATGGGATAATAAAGGAAAAGCATCAGAATGGAGTGAACCGGCATTCTGGTCTATGGGTATCCTGAAGAGTGAAGAATGGAAGGCTAAATGGATTGGTGCACCATGGCAGGGTGAAGAAACACTTCCAAAACCATCAAATCCGGGTGCCCGGATGCCTGAACAGTTGCCTCCTCCTGCTCCGATGCTCAGAAAGGAGTTCAGAATAGGAAAAAAGGTGACCCGGGCGGTAGCTTATGTTACCGGACTGGGCTATTTTGAATTGTATCTTAACGGGAAAAAAGTTGGTGATGACGTCCTGGTGCCAAATCAGACAAATTATGGAAAACGTCCAGGCCTGATAAAAGATAATATCCCTGTTGAAGATAATTTCAGGGAGTATAAAGTTATGTACCTCGCTTATGATGTAAGCAGTCAGTTAAGCGATGGAGTAAATGCGTTGGGTGCAATACTGGGGAATGGTTTCTACAACCCGGCAAAATATTGGGACGCCGGATATGGCACTCCACGTTTTCTTTGTCAGCTGCATATAACATATGAGGATGGTAGTCAGGATGTTATTATATCTGATGAGACCTGGAAAGCCTCGAAGAGCCCTATCCTGATGGATATGATTTTTTATGGCGAACATTACGATGCCAGACTCGAACAACAGGGATGGTGCGAAAAAAACTATGATGATACACGATGGGAACAGGCGGTTCTCAGGAAAGCCCCTGAAGGCGATCTCAGGGCGCATATGGCTTATCCCGACAAGGTTATGGAGGTTTTAGATCCGGTAAAAATAGAAAAGCTGGGAGATGGCCGGTTTAAAGTAGATTTTGGAGAGGAGATCTCGGGATGGGTTCACATCAAAGATTTTTCCGGGAAAGAAGGGGAGAAGATTGATATCAAATACCTTCAGCCTTTTTCTCCTAACGGTGATAATTCATACACAATGAAAGGAACCGGTACCGAATCATACAATGCCCGTTTTACATGGTTTGTCTTCAGGGAGGTGGAGATATCAAACTGGCCCGGTGAACTCAAACCCGAACAGATCAAAGCCGAAGCAGTTTATACATTCGTCGAAACAACTGGTAAGTTTCAGAGTTCCAATGAATTATTTAATCAAATAAACAAGATCTGGTGGCGCAGTCAGACCGATAATATGCATGGAGGAGTGGCTAGTGACTGCCCCAACCGCGAACGTTCACCCTATACCGGAGATGGCCAGGTTGCCTGTGTTACCGTAATGTATAATTTCGATGCTTCCGCATTTTATAATAAATGGATTCAGGATATTCTGGGTTCTCAGAATGTAAATACAGGGTATGTGCCAAACGGATCGCCCTGGCAACCTGGATGCGGTGGCGGAGTAGCATGGGGTGCTGCAATGAGCATCATGCCATGGGAATTCTATCTTCAGTATGGTGATACCGGTATCCTAAGTGATAATTACGATGGAATGAAAGGTTATATCAGGTATATGCTGACCTGGACTGACAAATCAGGGATTATGTTCTCCCAGGCTCCGGGCCGTGACGGAAAGCCTTTAAAATGGATGAATCTGGGAGACTGGTCGCAACCAGATAAACTTCCTCCTGATGATATGGTTCATACTTTTTATCTGTGGCGCTGTGCTGAGCTTACTGCCAGGTCGGCAAAAGTTCTGGGAAAAATGTCTGAATATGAAGAGTATATGAAACTTGCAGAAAAAACCCGGATTGCGTTTCAGGAAAAATTTTATGACAAGGAGAAAGGATCTTATGGTAAATACGGCGGAAATATCTTTGCATTGAAAATGGGTGTTCCGGATGATCAGAAAGAAAAAGTGGTTGCAGCACTAAAAGCTGACATAACTGCAAATGGAGGGCATCTTGATACCGGCATCTTTGGTACCCAGTTCTTTTTTGAGGTTCTGTCCGAAAACGGCTTACACGAACTTGCGTATGAAGCCATGAATAAGCGAACTGCTCCCGGCTTTGGCTGGTGGATTGAGCAAGGGGCAACTACATCGTGGGAAGGCTGGACAAATGCGGGTTCCGGCAATCATCCTATGTTCGGGGGCGGAATAGTATGGCTATACAGAAAACTGGCAGGAATGAATGCTGATCCTGAAAACCCGGGGTACAGACATATTATTTTCCGTCCGCAGCCTGTTGATGAAATTACTAATGCTTCATATTCCAACCTTACATTATATGGAAAATGCAGTATTGACTGGAAAAAGCAGAATGATATATTTTTAATGGAAATAGTTGTTCCAACAGGCAGTACTGCAACAGTATTTGTCCCGGCTTCTGAAAACAAGGGAGTTAGGGAAAGTGGTAAGAAAATAAAAGGAAGAAGAGGAGTTATTTTCAATCGTATGGAAAACGGCTATGCAGTTTTTACTGTTGGATCAGGACGTTACTCATTTGAATCATCAAATAATTATATTTAATCCGGAATTAAAAGTTACTTACATTAATATTTATATGAAAAATCAAAAAATAGTAACGTTCGGCGAGATAATGCTTCGTCTCGCACCTCCTGAACATCAGCGTTTTACTCAAACAACCTCATTTGTAGCCACATTCGGTGGAGGAGAGGCCAATGTGGCTGTATCACTGGCCAATTATGGCCTGAATGCAGAGTTTGTAACCCGGCTCCCAAAAAACGATCTGGGAGAGGCTGTTTTAATGGATCTGAGAAAGCATAATGTTGGTACAAAACACATAATTCAGGGCGGTGACCGTTTAGGTATATATTTTCTTGAAACAGGTGCAGTATCGCGTCCGAGTAAGGTTATTTATGACAGGGCCAATTCCGCAATAGCAGAGATCAGGCCCGGAATGATAGACTGGGATGTTGTATTTGAAGGTGCTTCATGGTTTCACTGGACAGGTATTACTCCGGCAATTTCAGAGGGAGCTGCACAGGTTTGTCTGGAAGCAATAAAGTCTGCCAACAAGAAAGGAATAACTGTATCGTGCGATCTTAATTTCAGAAAAAATCTCTGGAAATGGGGAAAAACAGCAGGTGAAGTTATGCCAGAACTGGTGAACGGGTGCGATATCATTCTCGGTAACGAGGAAGATGCTGAGAAGGTATTCGGAATAAAACCGGAAGGAACCGATGTTACTGGAGGTCATATAAGTGCTGCAAAATATGAGTCTGTTTGTGTTAAACTTATGAAGCAGTTTCCACGGGCAAAAAAGGTGATAATAACCCTCAGAGGTTCAATAAATGCCGATCACAATTCCTGGTCAGGGGTTCTCTACGATGGTAAAAAGCTTTTCGAAGCTCCTGAATACCAGATAACTCACATAGTCGATAGGGTTGGGGGCGGAGACTCATTTATGGGAGGATTAATATACGGACTGATATCCTATCCTGGTGATGATCAGAAGGCTCTGAACTTTGCTGTGGCTGCATCTTGTCTCAAGCATACCATTCATGGCGATTATAACATGGTCTCTGTAAGCGAAGTTGAGCAGCTTATGAAGGGCGATGGTTCAGGCAGAGTTGTTCGATAAATAAAATTTCAAATCAATAAAAGATGAAAAAAATAAATCCGGAAATCAGGCAGCGATTATTAATAGCTTTCATATCACTGTTATTTATTTCACACTGCTTCGGACTCACCGGGCAGGTAAAAATGTCAGAGCAGAGTTGGGTACTGCCAACATATAAGGTGGCTCCTGCCGATAAAAACCCGATGTTCTTCAAAGGCGAATCTTATCAGGGAGCATCAAAATTTATTTATCCATATGGCTTAAACGACGTTATTTCAAATGATAAATCTGATCAGCCATGGAAGGCCTTAATACTTGAAAATGAATATATTAAATTATGTGTCACACCTGAGATTGGAGGGAAGCTCTATTATGGCACAGATAAAACCAACGGGTACAACTTCATTTATAAAAATGATATTGTTAAGCCCTCAAATATTGGTATGACAGGGGCCTGGGTCTCAGGAGGTATAGAGTGGTGTGTTATTCATCATCACCGGGCATCCACATTTTTACCTGTCGATTATGATATGGCTGAAAATGCCGACGGAAGCAAAACTATATGGATAGGGGAGACAGAACCACGCCACCGCATGAGATGGACAATAGGCATAACAGCTTATCCTGGTAAATCCTACTATTCGGCGGAGGTAAAGATCCATAACCCAACACCGCTTACAAATACATTTCTATACTGGGCAAATGTTGCCGCACATACCAATAAGGATTACCAGGTTATTTTTCCGCCAAGTGTGGGTATGGCCACATACCATGCAAAAAACAGCTTCACGAACTGGCCATTTTCAACAGAAGTGTATAATGGTGAGGATTTTACAAAAGGTGTTGACCTGAGCTGGTGGATAAACTCTGTCAATCAGAATTCATACTTTGCATACGACCTGAAAGAAGATTTTATGGGTGGGTACGATCATGGAAAAGAGACCGGCACGGTGCATATAGGCGATCATAATGTAGTTAAAGGAGCCAAACTATGGGAATGGGGATCAGGTGCACGTGGTCAGGCAACCGAGGGCAGACTTACTGAAAATTCGGGTCCTTATGTAGAAATAATGGTCGGGGCATTCTCAGATAATCAGCCAGATTACAGCTGGATAAGACCATATGAGGTCAAAACATTTAAACAGTACTGGTATCCGGTAAAAGATATTCAGGGATTTAAAAATGCCAACCTAAATGGGGCTGTCAATCTTGAAAAAAGAGAGGGAAATAATATATTTCTTGGCTATTACTCAACTCAAAGAGTAGCTGCCGCAAAAATACTTTTGAAAAGAAAGGGTGAAGTAATCTTTGAGAAGATAATGGAACTCTCCCCGGAGAAAACATTTACCGGAACAATTAAAGTAGAAGGAACATTTGATCTGACAGAAATCTCAACCGAGATGATAAACACTGCTAATAATGAAGTACTTGTGGCATATCAGCCAGTTGTGAAAAAGGAACCTGGTAAACTACCCGAAACAGTAAAAAGGCCCTCTTTACCAAAAGATATGCAGACAATTGAAGAACTTTATCTCGCTGGTAGCAGGATCCTTCAGTTCTATAATCCGACACTGAATGCTATGGATTATTTCGGGGAAGCTTTGAAACGCGACCCGAATGATATCAGGACAAATACGTCAGTTGGAAATATTCATCTGAGAAATGGTGAATATGCACTTGCGAGAAGCTATTTCAGCAAAGCAATAGGCAGACTGACAAAAGATTACACCAGGCCTTCATACTGTGAACCGCTTTATCTTCAGGGACTTACCCTTAAGGCGCTGGGACTGTATGATGAAGCTGTTGATACTCTGTATCGGGCAACATGGGACTATGCCTGGCATTCAGCAGCATACCTTGAACTTGCCAGAATCTCATGCCTTAGGGGTGATTTACCTAAAGCTCTGGGGCAGGTAAATGAATCTCTTAAGACTAATGCGGTAAACAATAGTGCCATAAATCTTAAAGCATCAATCCTTAGAAATCTGGGAGATATTGAAAGTGCAAAATCACTTCTCGCATCAATTGTTGCACATGATCCACTTGACTTCAGAGCTGCAAATGAAAATTATCTTATCTCACAAAAAGAAGGCAATGTTCGGAAGATTGAAGACCTTCTTACCTCTCTGACCAGAAAATTGAGAGATTTTAATGAAAATTATTTGGAACTTGCAGCTGGTTATATTAATGACGGGCTCTTTGCTGAGGCAGAAGCTGTACTGCTGCGATATAAGGGTGTGGATCAGATGGTTAGTTATTATCTTGGTTTTATTGCAGACCATAAAGGCAGGAAAGCTGAAGCGGAAAAATATTTCAAAGCAGCATCGGCAATAAGTGTCGATTATGGATTTCCGAGCAGACTCGAAGACGTAAAAGTATTGAATTGTGCACTCACCTATAATAAGTCAGATGCAAAACCAAATTATTATCTGGGGAACCTATTATATGATAAACAACCACAGAATGCTATTACTTACTGGGAAACTGCCGTAAGACTTGATCCGTCACTTGGTACTGCCTGGAGAAACCTTGGCTGGGGTTATTACCAGTTTTCACAAGACCTCACAAAATCAATTAATGCATACGAAAAGGCATTTGAGACAAAGAAGGACGAACCAGTTTATTATGCAGAGCTCGACCCGCTTTACGAGATGACAAATACATCAATCGAGAAAAGGGCAAAACTTTTCGAAGGGCGCAATGAGGTTGTGAAACAGCGTGATGATTCATTTGTCAGGGAAATAATTGTACTAAATCTCGCCGGGGAATCTGATAAAGCAGTTGAGTATCTGAGCAAAAGTAATTTTCATTTCCGTGAAGGCAGCTCACGTGTCAGGGATATTACAGTTGATGCTCACATTATGCTTGGAAGAAAGCTCATGGGGGAGAAGAAATTCAGTCAGGCTCTTGAACTATTCCTTGCTGCAGTTGAAACCCCTGAAACAGCTGGTCCGGGACGCAGATCAGGTGATGCAAGAAGTCCACAGATCAATTATTTTATCGGGTTAGCTTATGAGGCACTCGGAAACAAACAGAAAGCAGAATCTTATTTTACACTTTCATCTCAACAGTCTCTTAGAAGCACAGGGTATGTTAATTATTATCAGGGACTTAGCTTCTTAAGGCTAAACAATAAGGAGAAAGCAGAAGGAATTTTTAATGCAATGATCGAAGAGGGCAACAAGCGAATAAAACAGGGTGAAGAGGTTGATTTCTTTGCAAAATTCGGTGAACGCGAAGCAGAAAACATGCAATTGTCTAATGCCTGGATGAACAAAGGGCTTGGTTATAAAGGTCTTGGCGACAATAAAGCAGCAACTGAAAATCTTACTAAAGCAGTTGAATTATCTGCCAGCAACCTGTGGGCTAAAAATGAATTATAAAGGAAAAAGCCGGTTTAGGCAATATTCTCTTAAACCGGCTTTACTTCTTTACCTTTTATAGCAATCATTGTCAGTATTCCTGAAGCTAATAGAGAGCCGGCCATGAAAATATAGGAAGCGCCAAATCCTCCTGTGGTTCCATTTAAATAACCAACAATGTAGGCTCCGACAAACGAACCCAAAGCTCCCAGACTGTTAATTAATGCTATAGCGCCGGCTGATACATTCCTCGGCAGTACTTCTGTAATTACAGCGAAGAATGGTCCATATGGAGCGTACATTGCTCCACCTGCAATAACAAGCAGTGCATAGGATATCCAGAAGTTACTGGTACCGATCAGGTATGACCCATAGAACGCTAAAGAACCTATTAAAAGAAAAGGCCAGATGAACGACTTTCTCATTAAAGTTTTATCAGAGAAATAAGAGGCTGTAAGCATGCCAATAATAGCCAGAAGATACGGAACAGCTGCCAGCCATCCGGTTTTTACTATATCCGAATCAGGAGCAGCATTGATTATAGATGGCAGCCACATTACAAATCCATATACCCCAATACACCATAATGCATATTGAAGACAAAGTAAAATCACAATCCTCGATCTGAAAGCTACTGCATAGTTCTTAACCGGTTTGATCGATTCCTGCTCTAAATCCAGTTGTGCCTGCAAATCCTCCTTCTCATTTTTTGTTAACCATTTGGCATCGCCAGGTCTGTCTACTACAAGGCGCCACCACAAAAATGCCCAGACTATGGCTGGCAGCCCTTCAAGTATAAACATCCACCGCCAGCCAACAGAATCTATTAAATATCCGGATAAAATTGACATCCATAATATTGTAGCAGGATTGCCAAGGATTAAAAAAGTATTTGCCCTTGATCGTTCAGATTTTGTAAACCACCTGCTTAAGAAAACAAGCATTGCCGGCATAACTGCACTTTCGACAACACCAAGGAGGAATCTTATTGCAATCAACGCATTCACATTACTTATCATTCCGGTAGCTGCAGCAAGTGCTCCCCAAAGAATTAAGGACCAGAATATCAGTTTCTTGGCACTTTTATTAGCAGCGTAAAGTGCACCGGGAACCTGAAAGAAGAAATATCCAAGGAAAAAGAGTGATCCTAACAAGGAAGACATTGCAGCAGTAATATTCAAATCCGCAGCCATTCCACCTGCAGCGGCAAAGCCAAAATTTGCACGATCGAGATAAGCAAGGCTATAGGTGATAAAAGCAATAGGGATCAATCGATACCAACGTTTTCTTGAGAGCACTTTTTCCATTATCTAACTGCTATAAATATATTTCTTCTAAAAAAATTATTTAACTCCAGAGCCTGTCATGCGATACTTTTTTATCCCACTCAGGTGTTGGTTCAAACCATTTTTTATCACCGGTGAGATGTTTTTTGCACTCCTCCTCATTAAGTTCAATTCCGAGTCCGGGTGAATCCAGAGGTACATTGGCAAAACCGTTGGTAACCATTGGCTGGCTGCCGGTCATTTTAACCAGATTCATATAATATGGTACATCAGGACTATGATGCTCCAGGGCAAGGAAGTTTTGAGTTGCAGCGGCACAATGAACGTTAGCCATGAAGCAGACAGGAGAACCTGCCATATGCATAGCCATCCCAATATTATGTTCTTCAGCATAATCCCCAATCCTTTTTGTCTCGAGAAGACCGCCAGAAGTACCAAGATCCGGGTGAACCAGGTCAACAGCGTTGGCGTCAATAAGAGGTTTGAATCCATTATTAAGACAGTAGATGTCTTCACCTGTAATTATTGGTGTTTCAAGAGCTTCCGATAGTTCTTTATTGTGAACTACATCGAACCATGGAACCATATCCTCGAGCCATGCAAGTCTGTATTTCTCCATAGCGCGTCCAAACCGTATTGAGTTATTAACATCGAAATGTCCGAAATGGTCAGCGCAGAGAGGAATCTCATAACCTACTGCTGCTCTTACCTGTTCTACATATTCTGCCAAACCTGCAAGTCCCTTTTCTGTTATCTGTACCTGCGTGAATGGATGGAGTGTATTCCCATAGCCCATATATGTTCTGAGATCGTACTGTCCTGCAGCACCGTCCCAGAATTTCGCATTTACAATTGTTTCTGGCTGATTTGCTACTACATGTATTCCAAGGTCCATTTTAAGCCATGTGAATCCCTGTTCGTCAACTCTCTTTTTCATCGTAGCGGCAAATGCCTGAGGATCTCTTGCTCCCGGTGTATCAGCATAGAGTCTTACTTTATCGCGATATCTGCCTCCTAAAAGCTGCCATGCCGGAACATTATAGGCCTTCCCAGTAAGATCCCAAAGAGCCATTTCAACTGCACATACACCACCTCCCTGACGTCCATGATAACCATACTGTTTGATTATTTTGAATAACATCTCCACATTACATGGATTGAGACCGAGAATTCTGCTCTTAAGAAACAGAGCATATCTTGCATCCGCACCGTCCCTAACCTCGCCAAGGCCATAAATTCCCTGGTTGGTATCTATTCTTATAATATGCTTATTCATAACAGTGGTATAACGCATATCTGTAATTTTTAACTCAGAAGGAGCTGATGATCGCTGAACATTCTGGGTTGTTTGGGCAATCGTGTCTTCCATTGACAATTTCATAACGCCTGTAAGAGCTAACCCACCGAGGGCGGCTTTTTTCAGGAAATTACGACGGTCATTTGGAGTTGCCGGATTTGCAATTTCTGCTTTAATGGCTTCTTTTTCAGCCTTTTCCTGCATTTTTGTTTTCTCAACAATCTGTTGTAATATATTTTTCATAAGTTAAATTTTATTTTGATTTGTTACCCCCTTTCTTATTTCCCCCAAGGGGGAAATGATCTCCTTCCCCCCTGGGGGAAGGTTGGGAAAGGGGTAGAAAATAGTTGGAGGATTTATAATTAATTTCTGAAAATAAAACATTGATAATTGTTAATAATTTCTTTCTTTAAGATAAGTGTCAAGTTCTGTTTTAGTCATTGGAAGTTTACCGGGGTAGTTGTTGAGCCAGTTCAGGAAATCCTTTTTGATCTCTTCAGTCCACTGACTATCAATCTGACCGGCAAGGTATTTCTTCTCTTTCAGCCGCTGAATTCCGAATTCATCACGTAATGCAGTTACTTCAGATGTAATAACCAAATCTTCAACAAGATAAGCAGGTATGAAAATCGTTCCGTATTTATTTGCCAGAACAACGTCACCGGGGAGCACAGTAGCACGTCCGACACGTATTGGAGCATTGATTGAAGTTAGCATCATCTGTTGTATATATGATGGATCAGCGCCAAGTATCCATCCGTTGAAGCCTTCAATTTTACTTAATCCCTGCTGATCTCTTACCGATCCGTAAAATATTACACCTCTTTGTGATCTGGCATAAATTGAATTGCCAAGGTTGTCGCCAATTAGTGTACCATCAGAAATTTTACCGTATCCATCAGCCACATAAACGTCGCCCGTGGTTAGTAAATCTATTGGCCATGAATTTGTTCCTCCCTGCTGAGCTCTGTTTTCAATTTTGCCCTGTGCTTTAACCTGTTTGTCGAGATCGGGTCGGAGAGGCATATACTGGGCTGTAACAACCCTTCCTGTCATAACCTTTTCGGGGTGAATTATCTGCCATTCACCCTGATACTGATTCATGAATCCTTTGTTACGAAGAACACCCCATGCTTCTTCAATAGATATATTCTTAAGTCTCTCAAGAATAGCATCTGATACTTTTGGTCTTCCATCTGCAAATCTTTCACCTTTCCAGTCAGTAGTTAAGGCTTTTATATACTCAGGTGAAGAGCCTACATTTTGTGCATATGTAAGAATACAACCTAATATGAAGGTTGCCATTAAAATAATTCTTTTGTTCATAGTTAAGATTATTAGTTAAAGTAAATAATTGGTTAATTCACATCCCACCAGCACCTCTTTGCAATTTCACCTTCACGTGAAACAGCAACATCAAGACCTGTCCCTGTAAGTGCGGTGTTAAGATTTTCGAGGTTATTAGCCCGTTCGTTCTCTACATAAGCGTATTTAACAGGCATTGCTGAACTTGCAACATTTGTTGGAAGAGCAAGATTCATACGACGAACATTGAACCAGGATTCGACAGGGTTGAGATATAACGAAACCCACAACTCCTCAGCAAGTCTTTGCTTAGCTGCAGTTCCTGTACCAAGCGGATTAGCGGTAATATATGCCGTTATTTCACCTGCAGCTATTCTTTGTGTGGTAAGAAGACCAGTAAATCCACTCATAAATGTCATACTGGTGGTAATTCCTGCAGAATAGGCAAGGTCGGCAGTTGTACCTGTGGTCCAGGTATTTAATGCAGCTTCAGCAATTAGAAAATTCATTTCTGCTGCACTTACAACACAAATAGGCATATCCAAAGTAAAAAGGAATGGATTCGGGCTCGTATAAGTCTGATGATAAGCTGCAAGGCTCGGAGCTGGGTTGGCATTTGTTCCGTGAATCATTCCTTTAGCTTGTGTAATATCATAGTTCCATTTTGTAACATCTCTCCAGTAGGTCTGCATGTTTCCTGCGGTAACAGCAGTAATGCCGGCATTAAGACGGCCACCGAAAATAGCTTTCTGACGTGGATCAGCCTTTGCTTTCAGAAAATCAACAAAATACTCTCCAAGTTTCATGTAACGTTCCGGGTCGCCTGAAGGTGATCCTTCAAAAAATGTACTGAATGGACTTTTTTCACTATTGATTGTTCCATCTTTTGTTTTAAGCACCCAGTTATCAGCATTAGTTGTTATCACACCGCCTGCAATTGCCTTTTCTGCATAAGTTTTAGCCATAGCTGCATCGGCATCAGAGGAACGCATAGCTATACGAAGCATAAGTGAATATGCAAATTTCTTCCATTTATTCATATCCCCGCTGTATATGATGTCGCGTACAGATTTTGCATCGCTTGCTCCTTTCCAGTTATATGGCACTAAAGCAGAGGCTGTACTCAGAGCCTGAGCTTCTGCATCGAGGGTTTCCAGCATATATTTGTAAATATCCTGTTGTTTATCATATTTAGGCTTCTTGTTATCACTGATATAAGCGAGACAGGCTTCTTTTACAGGCACGTCTCCATAGAAATCAGTGAGGCGCTGAATAACAGCTACCTTCATTATCCTCGTCATTGCAAGATTATTCACTTGATTAGGTGTATTTAGTTTAACCAGATAATCCTCAAGAGCAATAGCAATCTTAAGTGAACCTGTATATACACCCCATTGACTGTCATTGAGACCCTGATCGAATTGATACTGGCCCCCAAACTGCATGAGGTTCGAATATGTTGCATAATATTTTACATAACCACCTTCCAGACGGGCAGCATTTGCACCTGTGGCTCCGCGTCCATGATTAACCAGCAGATTTGTAAACATCATTGAGATATCAGAATTCTCCGGAGTCAGCAAATACTTTGGATCATCAAGATTGTGAAGCTGCTCGGTATCGCATGCATTACCGCCGAGTAAGAAAAGAGCGGCTACAACGAATATTTTGAATTTATTGTTTTTCATAGTTAATCATTTTAGAAATTAATGCTGAGGTTCAGTGTAAAGGAGCGTGTTGAAGGTAATGCACGATTGTTGATACCTATTGCACCTCCTGTAGCCGGGTCACCATTAGGAAGCTTATTGTAAATATCGAAAAGGTTACGTGCTACAGCGGATACATTAATTGATTGAACAGGAAGGATTTTGAGTTGACTTTTAGGAATTGTATAGCCTAATGAAAGCTGACGGAATTTTGCAAATGATCCGTCGAATACTACCCATTCGGATACTCTTTGTGCATATCCAACCCTGTAATAGTTTTCAAAATGCTTCACATGGTAAGGAATCTCATTTCCTGCAACAACAACCGGATTTGGAAGATTATTTGTCGGGTTGGCATTGATTGTGTATCCGGGAGCCTCAGTAATATTAGTATATACCGGAACAGCAGCTGTTCCTGTATTATAAACTCCCTCGAGGAATAAACCACCGTCGCGGCCTGGCAGCGTTGTGATGCTCTGACCACGTTCAATCATCTCCTGTTCTCCTTCAAATGCAACTTTTGCTCCCCATTTGCCATCTATCATTGCTGACAGATTGATTCCTTTCCATGTAACAGTTGTTGTTATACTGGCACCGTTTGGATTTACACCATAACCAAGAAGATTTTTTTGAGGATCGCGTACAGGCCTCCATGACTGATGATCCTGGCCTGCATAGTTGAAAGTCCATCTTTCCCATACCGGTTGTCCGTCAACTTTTTTCTGAGTGTAACCAAATAATGCATATGGACGTGATCCTACTATCTGTTTTACGTCAATTCCACCGCCAATAGAAACTGAGCCTGCGCCAACTTCTGAAACACCGCCCAGGTCAAGAATTTCACCTTTATTATATGAATAAGCAATACTCATATCCCATTGTATTTTTCCTGAAACAGGAACAAAGGTGAGCATCAGTTCATGGCCTTTATTGGATATTGCGCCAAGATTCACGGTTGCACTTCCATAACCTGAAGTGGAAGGAAGGGTTACACCAACTATGTCGTTTGTAGTCTCCTTGTCATAGTATGCATAGTCAATTCCTATACGGTTTTTGAAAAACCTCAGATCAACACCTGCTTCATATTCGCGGGTTTGGTAAGGGAGAAGATTTGGATTGGCGATACTTCCAGGCAGACTGAGAAGTGGCGTTCCCATATAGCCTATTGCATCGAAACTGTAACCTATCTTTGTTGCATAAGAACTTGAACCTCCACCTACTTCAGCATAAGAAGCCCTGAATTTTCCAAAAGAAAACCAAACTGGCAGCTTAAACTGATTTGAGAAAAGGTAACTTACACCAACACTGGGATAGAAAATACTGTTATTTGCCGGAGCGAGAGTTGAGAACCAGTCATTACGGCCTGTTGCCGTAAGGTAAATGAGATCTTTATATGAAATCTCTCCACTTCCATAAAGAGAATTGATTCCTGACTGACTATAACCTACACTAGAATAGAGCTGCCCTGCATTAGTAACAACATGATAGAAAGGAATTAATAATGCATCTCCTCTTATTCCGTCTCTGTTATATTTACTGCGGGTTGAACTTCCTCCACCCATTGCATTAACACTGAAATCTCCGAATTTCTTATTGAAGACAAGTGAATAGTCCATATTCATCTGGGCATCAATTGTTGTGTACTCTTCAACTGATCCTGTTCCTGCCACGTTTCCTCTGAGGAATCCGTATGCATCAATGCTGGTTACTTTAACATTACTTGATTCAAGACCCATGCGTCCTGTTGCAAAAAGCCATGGTGTAAAATCGTACTTAACGCTTCCTGATGCTGAGATCCTGTCTCTCTGGTCATTTTGTGAATCCTGATATGCTGACCAGTAAGGGTTCTGATAGTAGTCGTTCGTACTGAAAGGAAGCATCCATCCATCTGGTTTTGCACCCCATTTTGATGTTTCGCCTTTCAGCCAGTTAATATCCCATGATGTCGGAATAATAGAGAGCATCTGCATATAACGGGCTGGATTAGGCCTGTTTTTACTCTTTGATGTTGAATAACTTAGTCTTGCATCAACAGATAATTTCTTTCCGAATTTGCTGTTGGTAGAAAGAGTTACAGTCTGACGGTTCATGCTCGCATTTGGAACCGGTGAAGTATAACGCATATCGGATAGAGAGAGACGGAATTTTTGTTTCTCACTTCCACCTGTAAATGAAAAGTCATTTGACATTGTGGACCCTGTTCTCATAAATGCATCCCAATGATCTTCTTTATAGCTGTATGTCAATGGTTTTGTGGGGTCATCATTCCAGAATATTCCAAGATCCCTTCCATCATATTTCGGACCCCAGTTGCGGTGAACTTCCTGGTTCCATGTTGTCTGATATATGTCACTGTTGTCACCATTTGAACCCGGGTTGCCATAAAGTTTCTGACGTCCCCTGTAAGGGTTTACATAATTTTCGAAACCAATACTGCCATTATAAGTTATTCCAAGGCCCTGCTGTCTGCTCCCTCCTTTTGTTGTTATAAGAATAACACCATTCGATGCTCTTGAACCATAAAGAGCTGTAGCCGCAGCACCCTTAAGAACACTCATTGATTCTATATCGTTTGGATTTAATGTAGTAAGAGCATCACCAAGGTCACGTCCACCAACACTTCCGGATGCGCGTGTGATCGGAACGCCATCTATTACATATAATGGGTTGTTATCGCGGCTGATTGATGTGTTACCACGAATAGTAACTCTTGAAGAACCTGCTGCACCTGTACCGGAATTGTTTATGTCAACACCGGCAATTTTTCCCTGAAGCGTGTTCATAACGTTGATGTCCGGTGCTTTACGGAATTCTTCACCTTTTATTTCAGTGGCCGAGTAACTCAGAGCCTTGGTTTGTCTTTTTATTCCAAGAGCCGTTACCACAACTTCATCCATGGCTGTCAAACTCTCAGCCAGTATAACATTAATTACATTCTGGTCTCCCGCTACTATTTCCTGAGTTGTGAAACCAATAAATGAAAACTGGAGGATTGCCTGATTATTGGGAACCTGAATGGTGTATTTTCCTTCAAGATCTGTAGTGTTCCCTAAAGTGGTACCTTTCAGAAGCACAGTCACCCCTGGCAGAGGACTATTGTCAGCAGAAGCGGTGACAATACCGGTTACAGTTTTTTGTGCAAGCACAACCTGTAAACCTGCAAAAAGCAGGAGTACAAGCAAGATTGAGATTTTTCTCATAATTTAGGAATTTTAGGTTAATTGTTGGGTATGTTAAGATAGGTTCTTATTTTTACAAATAGCTATTTATATCTGATAAATTCTCCATTGTTGTAACTCATTACTCCTGAATCAGTTCCTAACCACATAATTCCATTCCGGTCAACAATGATGCATAAAATATTATTACTGATTAATCCATCTGGTTGTTTATATGATTCCCAGGTTTTTCCATCATAAATTGAAAGACCTGCTTTAGTACCGAACCACATTCTTCCGGTCTTATCAACAGCAATGGCCTGTACGTAATTGTCTATAAGTCCGTTATCTTTGTTAAATACAGTCCAGTTTTCCATCGTCACAAAACCTGTGTGTCTGGCAACTCCCATGTCTGTTCCGAACCACTGAGTTCCATCCGGAGTAATGCAAATACTATAAACTTTGTCTGACGGAATCTCAATAGGTCCCCACTGAGCATATTCTGAGGCACCTGAAATTGCATCAGCTTTGTCCCTGAAAACCCTTGCGACTCCGGCACCGTCTGTTGCCACGTAGAGTGAGTCACCATCGGTGCTGGCAGCCATTGCGGTAATTGGAAAATCTTTGAAAAGTCCTTCAGGATATTTTCTATGATAGGAGTATTTAAGCCATTTCTTATTATAAAATGCAGAGATTCCCTTATCTGTTCCGAACCAGCGCAAAGGACTTTTCCCAATTGCAACTGCAAGAATATTATCACTTAATATTGTACTATTCTCTGTATGATAAGTTGTTGCCCCTGTCTTTGCATCAACAGGAAGAGTTGCGACAGTAGCTCCCTGTGGTGTAGCAATCCATAACTCGCGGCCATAAGATGAAATATCGAAAGCTACATCCCTGAGATTCTCTGAAGTGATCTTCCTATTCTTATTGTGAAGGGCCCATTTTTTGCCATCAAAACTTACAATACCGGTTTCTGTTAAAAACCATTTCGTATTAAAATCATCTATTGTGACCGAGCTGAATCTCTTTGCATTAATACTTTCATCGAAACTTTTGTTTATAAAGGATATTCCATTAATGTTCTTCTTTTCACCTGGCATTGGATTTGTCGAAGGAGGAGCAACTTCTTCTTTCGCCGGTTCCTTATTCTCTTTTACCTTCGCGTTCCGATCGCTATCTTGAGTCCGTGGCCTTTCGTCTGCTATGTTTACCAGAGTATCAGGTATTGATATTAATTCGATACCTTTAGAATGCCCCATGTTTCTGGAATATTGTTTGCTTTCAGCATCAAGCCAGTGTTCATGAACTCCCATGCTTGTCAATGGCTTACCGCTGTTGTCAGGATCATATTTGATGCCTTTTGGCCAGTTTGCCGGATCCGCTGCCTGATGAAGGTAGTCGTCAACTCCATTTACATTCGGGATCGCCTCAAATGCATTATTCGCCGGACTATGTTTATTTATCCCGTTCCATTCAGTGCGAAGAAAATCATAACATACAGACTCAAGTGCAACCTGATCCTGTGATAGAAAGATCGAATTACTCCAGTCATTATTAAAAGGAGACATAAAGTATTTAACCGGAGCTTTTGTCTCATTTGAACCACCTCCATATAAACCATCAACTATATATAATAAGGTATTCTGTCCAAGATACCGGCTACCCATTATGTCAACATGAACCCGATAATTATGATATCCGCCATTGGAAGGGTTTCCTAATGAAACAGGTGAAATCAGTGAATAATGAAGATGGAATGCGGAAGGTCTGCCCTGAGATCCGAAATGGTTTTTTGCATTAAGTGTAATACCGGCGCGGCCATGAGGCTTCAGATTAGCCACATTGATCATGTAATCTGCATTTTCTATAAAGTCATATAGCTTATCGCTTTGTGTTTTATCAGAATAGAAGATGAGATCCTTTTCAGTTGGGGTGACCAATGTTCTTCCAAACCTGGTTGAAGATTTGTCAAGATACAGCACATCGGGAAATTCTGTTACCCATGCTTCATAATTATGTCCGAAAATATGACTTATCGGATCTCCAACCGAAATATCTTCCTGATCAACGCCGACAACATTTACGAGTTCCCTCAGAATTTCAAGCACTATGTTCGGATATGTTTCACAAGTGCCAAATGTGCCATTTTTAGCTCCTTCCGTATCAGTAATGCTTTTTGAAAAATAATATCCGTTATTCCTGCCATCCTGCCTGATATTTGCATTAGCAGTTCCCTGGTTAACTTTAATAAAAATCTTCTCCCCTGGTGTATAACCTTTGTTTTCTTTTAGTTTTTTATTATTAAAATAACGGAATAATGCATCCCACGACTCGAACAGGTTTGTCTTTCCCGTGAGCTTTTTCACTCCATCGACTACCATTCTGTTAATAACACTCTGGTTTGTGTTTTCAGGTCTGTAAAAGTCAAACGTATTAATACAATCAGCATTTGTAGCCTTTGGATCCCAGGCCCAGATAACGCGTCCGGGATTTATTCCGGTACCGTTGCCGAAAGGTTGGTTAGGTCCGTCGTCCGGACCAGTTTTTACTGAATTTTCCTGAAATGACAGGGAGTTGTTTATATATGGAGAAATTGCTGTGACTATAATTACTGAAAAAACAAGTAAAAACGTAGCAATGTATCTTACTTTGAGAGTTTTAAAACGTGTTTGTCTTGATAGAACAGTAAGTCCTGCGATAGTTAAAAGATAGAGTACAAAGCCCGACATAAAAGGTGCTGCAACCCTCATACAGGGATATGCCGCCCGGCTTGGTTTTGGGATAACCCTTAAAATAAACCAGAGAGTGCAAATAATTCCAATAATAATAAAGAGCAATCGTGGTGGAATGTTACGATTGCTCATCCAGTCACGGATTTTAGCCGGTGTTCCCTTAAGTTTAAGTGTGTCGAATCTGTTTCTGGAAGTCATAATCAGGAATCAATTGTACTTAAAATCTTTAGAGTCTTTTGTTAATAAAACTGAGTTCTTTGGTCATAAAGCTATACTATTTTTTCTCTTTATCGCTGTTGTCAGCCAGCCAGATTTTATAATTAAGAAT
>JANNKF010000380.1:0-15151 GCA_031396165.1 Bacteroidales bacterium
CCGGCAGCTCGCTTTCTCACTGGGTACTGGCAAATAAAATGAATCCTGGAGTTCCGGTTTTTAGTAGTGAGACATATCCCGGCTGGCTTACACATTGGGGAGAAAAGTGGGTAAGACCTGATACCGCTGATTTATTGAAAGAGGTCAGGTTCCTGATGGACAACAAAAAATCTTTCAATTTCTATGTTATTCATGGCGGAACTAATTTTGGTTATACAGCCGGAGCAAATTCGGGAGGAAAAGGCTATGAACCTGATGTAACAAGTTATGACTATGATGCGCCAATAAGTGAGCAGGGATTGGCAACACCTAAGTATAATGCTTTAAGGAATCTCCTCGGATCATACCTTCCAAAGGGGCAAAAACTTCCGCCAGTTCCTGATGAAGTGCCTGCAATAAAAATAGAACCGGTAAATCTTAAGCCCTTTACATCGGTATGGGATAATCTGCCGGCAGCTGTTAACTCTGTCCAGCCGAAACCTTTCGAAGCATATAATCAGGATTATGGTTTTATTCTCTATAAAACCGAGTTGATAGGGCACAAAAAAGGAAAGCTTACTGTAACAGATATACATGATTATGCAACAGTCTTTCTTAACGGCGAATATATCGGAAGTCTCGACAGAAGATCAGGTATAAATACAATTGATATTCCAGCATCCGATGTAGGGAAGCCTGTACTTGAGATCTTTGTTGAAGCTATGGGACGCATAAACTTTGCTCAATATCTTATTGACAGGAAGGGAATTACTGACAGGGTTACCCTTAATGGAATGACCCTGATGAACTGGCAGGTCTTCAACCTTCCGATGGATAAAAAGTTTATTTATGATCTGAGATCCTCCTCCCGGACAGTAAACAAACCAGGGATCTTCTTTAAAGGAAACTTTTCGCTTGCAGTAACCGGAGATACATTTATTGATGTTTCTAATTACAAAAAGGGAATCGTCTGGGTTAATGGCCATAATCTCGGACGTTTCTGGGATATTGGTCCTCAAAAACGTCTTTATTGTCCCGCATCCTGGCTCAGGCTAGGTTTAAATGAAATCATTATTTTTGATCTTCATCAGAAAGAGGGTGCAATTGTTGCCGGCCTGAAAGAAATGGAATAATATATTTATACCAAATAAACCATTTGATATGTATAAAAAAATTGCTCTTCTATTTTTGCTTGTAATGCTTTCCTGCAATTTTCAGGCTCAGAATATAAATACAGTAAAGGCTGATGGTAAATGGTCGGTCAGGATGGCAAATACAGTAATCAAGAAATCCGACAGTCTTATTTATTATGTCGACAAAAAGCCAAAATGGGCATACGATGTGGCATTTCTGGGTATGGCAATTGACAGGCTGGGCAGTGTGGATCCAAAATTCTCAAAATATATGGAAGATTGGGTCAGCTGGTTTGTTAAACCTGATGGATCAGTTACTGATTACAGAATGAAGGAGTATAATCTTGACAGGATTTTTCCGGGCAGGAATGTCATAACGGTTTATAACCGGACTCCAGAACAGAAATATAAAATTGCTCTTGACAATTTTATACTTCAGCTAAATTCCCACCCCCAAACAAATTCCGGTGGTTACTGGCACAAGAACATCTATCCATCGCAGATGTGGCTTGATGGGATCTTTATGGCTTCTACATTTATGGCCAACTATGCAAAGGTATTCAATGAACCAAAATGGTTTAATGTTGCTACTGCACAGACAAAAATGATTTATGAAAAGACTCTTGACCCGGCAACCGGACTACTTATGCATGCATGGGATGAGAGCCGTTCACAGAAGTGGTGCGATCCGGCAACTGGCTTGTCACACTATCCCTGGAGCAGGGCAATGGGTTGGTATACAATGGCGATTCTGGATATTCTTGAATTTCTTCCGGCAGATCATCCCGACAGAGATGACCTGATATTAATACTTCAGAAGACATGTGATGCACTATTGAAAGTAAGGGATATGGAATCAGGAATATGGTTTCAGGTTCTTAATCATGGTGGGAGAGAAGGCAATTATCTTGAGGGTTCAGGTTCAGCAATGTATACTTACGTTTTTGCAAAAGGAGCACGGTTGGGATATCTTGACAAAAAATACATGGATATTGCAAACAGTGCATTTGATGGCATAATTAAAAACCTGATTACTGTCGATGAAAAAGGATTGGTGACTATGCATGATATCTGCGGGGGATGTGGCCTTGGTGGAAATCCTTACAGGGATGGATCTTATGAATATTATGTAAATGAAAAACGATTTGACAACGATACAAAAGGGGTTGCACCTTTTATTCTGGCTGCGATAGAATTAGACAGATAGTTTAAATAATTTATTATATTGGTGGATTATTTTACAATCTAACCAAACCATAAATGGAAAATAAAGGAACCAACTCAAGAAGAACTTTCCTTAAAACAGCCGCAAAAGGAGCAATGGTTGCAGCCGTTGCACCATCTGTTTTAGGTAATCAGATCAGAATGCCCGAAGTGATACCACAGCAGGCAAAAGGAGCTAATGATCGTCTCCGTATAGCAGTATTAGGCATAAACGGACGTGGAAAATCTCATATTGAAGAGATCATGGGTCTGTCGCAAAAAGCAAATGTAGAGGTTGCCGTGCTGTGCGATCCCGATATGAATCTCCTTACTCCGCGAGCAGCGGAATTTGAGAAAAAATATGGCAAAAAGGTGATGATTGAACAGGACTTCAGAAGAACACTTGAAGATAAAACAATTCATGCAATCACTTGCGCAACACCTAACCACTGGCATGCACTTCAGGTTATCTGGGCTTGCCAGGCCGGAAAAGATGTGTATGTTGAAAAACCTGCTACTCATAATGTATATGAAGGCAAAAAAATGATTGAGGCTGCCTATAAGTACAACAGAATAGTTCAGCATGGTGTTCAGCTACGCAGTTCAGTGGCAATTCGGGAGGCTATCCAGCATTTAAAAGATGGATTGATTGGCCGCGTTTATATGTCGAGAGGATTAGTTTACCGCTGGAGGCCTGATATTGGTAATAAAGGCATTTCACCAACACCTGCAGGGCTTAATTACGATCTGTGGTGCGGTCCGGCTCCTATGCGTCCTTTCACAAAGAACCTTGTTCATTATAACTGGCACTGGCACTGGAATTATGGAAACGGTGATGTCGGCAACCAGGGGATTCATGAGACTGATCTTTGTATGTGGGGATTGGGTGTTAACTCATTGCCTGAACGTATCACATCGATGGGTGGAAAATTCCTCTTTGACGATTGCAAGGAAGTACCTGAAATACAGACTTCTATATATCATTATCCGAAGGAGAAAAAAATGATCCAGTTCGAAGTTCGTAACTGGTGCACCAACCTTGAAGATGGAGCAGGAGTAGGGAATATTTTCTATGGTGATAAGGGCTACCTTGTTGTTAAAGGTTATGGCACTTATGAATCCTATCTTGGTGAGAAGCGTGAAAAGGGCCCATCCCGTTCAGAAAGTGGCGAACTTACATTGCATTTCCAGAACTGGTTCGATGCAATCCGCGCCCGTGATATGAGTATTCAGAACGGACCTGTTCAGACAGGCCATCTTGCTTCAGCTCTGGCTCATCTGGGAAATATTTCCTACCGTCTGAGCCGTCAGCTGGAATTTGATCCGGTTGCCGAACGTTTTATCGGTGAAGGTGAGAATGAGGCAAACGCCATGCTGACGCGAGAGTACCGTGCTCCATATATTCTCCCGGAAGTTGTATAACAAATTTATGATGTAAACAGTATATTCGTCTATGTCGAACACTCTGCAGATATGTCTGTTATAGATGTTCTCATAGACACATTGCAAGACAGTTGGTTCATTTGCTTCAAAAAACTTGTAATAAACCTTCATCTGAAGGACAGCAAGTTTATAAGCCAAATGAATCAACTGTTCCCTTTTTGCATAATACTCTTTGCTAAGAGAAATTTATCTCAAAGCTAAATCAGATATTATAGTCTTTCAATTACCAGTTAGAGCTTTGAATGAGTGATGGACAGTTAGTGATTTCGCTTGTAACCAGTGGCCAGTAATAGTTTTTGGATGTAAAGATTCTATCCTCAAGTTTAAAACGTTGCATCTTATATTTAACTCCTGCGACAACCAGAGTTCCGGTAGAATCAATAACCGGTCTTATACCATGAGCTGCTCTTTGTGTCCTGGCGTATGGCCATACCATATCGGGTGTAGCAGACGCGTTGGCTGTTACTTCCCGGTCAAGTTCGGTTTGTGAATCCGGTTCAAGATTCCATCTGGTATAGTAATAGCGTTTGTTTTCATAGAACAGTTCTACACGACGTTCCCGCTGAATATATTTCAGAAGCTCAGGTGCATTTAACCCCGGAGGAACAGGCGCCATGAATGAACGGGCCCGGAGTTTATTTAAAACATCGTAAACTTCTGAACTGGGCCCCGAAAATTGGTTCATTGCCTCGCAATAGATTAATTGAATTTCCGGCAGACGGATCATTGGGAAGTGTAACGGCCAGTTGCCGCTTCTCTTCCAGTCCTCATGAAAAAATTTGCGAAGGTAATATCCGGTCGAGGTAGCATTACTGGCACCAATTTTATCAGATCCCGTGGCAGTATTTATAATTTTGTTTTGATAGGTAGCGCCATGGTACATTATATCAGAGTAGAACCGGGGATCGCGTTTATTATAAGGCAGGTTTTCATCAAAACCCTTTGCTTCTGCCTGAGGGTCATATGTAGGATAACCATATCCATCGTCACCAATAAATTCATATTCATCTACCTGTTCCTGAATAGGTTGTAAGCGGGCGGCTCCTCCATACGAAGGAGGGATATGATCACCTTGCCAGGATTCTGCTTTATTATTAGGCATTATTAAAATCCATTCATTTTGAATTGAAACACCATCAATATAGATTTGCTTGATCCTGGAATACACTTTATTATTACTCTCGGCCTGAAAATCGCTGTTCTTTCCTTCATAAAGCTTATAACGTGCCAATCCGTTATTCTGCAGATTCATTAATGCTATGGCAGCATCTGCGGCCAGTTTCCACTTACCCGGATCATAAGAACTGTAAGCTGATTGACCCGCACGGGTATCGCTACCCGGGAGTACTCCTCCATTATACAACGGACTGGCATTCATGTAAAGGATAATTGCCTTTAATGCCATAGCCGACCCTTTATCTACTCTACCATATTCAATATCAAGATGACGAACAGGCAATTCTGATATAGCAAAATCAAGATCTGACACCAACTTCTCAAGAACTTCAGGCCATGATTGTCGAACAAAGTTCAAATCGTCTGTTAATTCTGCTACATGATCCATATAAACAATGTCGCCATACCAGCGGACTGCCAGAAAATGGAGATAGGCTCTTATAAAATAAGCCTCTGCAATGCGGTTTTTTAAATCGCCGGGCTGAAGCACATTATCAGGAGATTTGTATTTTTCAACTCCTTCAAGAAATACATTCACTCTGCGGATCGACCCGTAAATATTCCCCCAATAAATTCCATTGGCTGCTCCTGGCATTCCAATTGAGGGGCCAAAACTTCCAAAGTTAAACTGGTCGGGAATTGCTTGCTCTACTTTAGTTCCTTTGCACTCATCAGTAATACCTGATAATGAGAAGTGGTTAAGTACAACTATTCCGCGGTCGCGATCGCGCATTTCCCGATACAATCTGTTTGCCATACCGTTTACCTTATCCCAGTTTGAAAAGGCAACCGCCTCAACTACCTGATTATCTGGAGCTCTATCGAGAAATTTTTCGCAGGATGTGAATATTAATGTAAAACCAATTATGGCGGTAAAAAGATAATATTTATTATTTCTCATGATTTAATCATTTAAAATGTTACATCAACTCCAAAACTTACAACCCGCTGAATAGGATACCAGTCGCCTCCTGTATTTGTTTCAGGGTCAACATCGTATTTCTTTAATTTATCCCACGTTACGAGATTTAATCCCTGCATGTAAAAGCGGGTCTGTGCAAGACCGATTCTTCTCAAAATATTTTCCGGAATAGAATAGCCGATTTCGGTACTCTTCATTCGAATGTAAGAGGCATCCGCAAGAAATAGTGAGCTGGCTGAGTTTTTATTATTTGGATACGGACCATAATGTAATGCCGGGTAAGTTGCAGTTGATGCGGTTTCAGGTGTCCACCGATTCAGATGCAGAGTTTTTACCCTTCCAATTATATCCTGTCCATAAGTTGGAAAGTCCCAGGAAGCAGCATCAGTGAGTACAACACTGCAAAGTGTGGCACCCTGAAATAATAAGCTGAAATCAAACCCTTTAAATGAAATACCCATTGGTATACCAAACTGGATTTCAGGATTTCTGGGATTTCCTGTAGCGATTCTGTCTTCCTGATCTGTAATCTTACCATCACCATTTTGATCTTTGTAAACCACATCTCCGGGAATTAATTTATTATACCAGGGCTGGTACACTGTACTGTTTAACAGGTCGGCTTCAGCCTGATCTGCAACAAAATGGTCAAATTGATAAAGAAATTGTTCATTAATTCGTTTACCTGTCCGGGCTGCGTACGGAACAGGCGTTCCATCGGGCGCAAACCGATCTATTTCGTTCATAAAAATTATTTTATTACGTGCGAACGAAAAGTTAGTTTTTATGTAATATTTGAAGTCTTTTCCGATGGTACTGTTCCAGCCAAAATCGAGATCAATACCTTTGTTGTTGATAATTGCAATATTTAGTTGAGGAGCGCTCTGTCCTAGTACCGAGGATATGTTTTTCACATCACCCCCGGGAGCTGTAAGTATGTCGTAACGATGCTCAAAGAAAACATCAGCAGTAACACTCAATTTGTGTTTAAACATCCTGGTCTCAATACCAAGGTTAGCTTTTTTTGACTTTTCCCAGGTTAGCAATGGGTTGGCAAGACTTCCCTCGTATACGTTCGCAGGAACACCTGAATTCAGATCATTTCCTAAATTGTAGTTATCCCCATTTACCAGGAAAAATTGAAGATAACCAAATCTCGGTCCGGGAAGTTGATCACTACCAACAAGACCGTAAGAACTTCTGATTTTTAAATAATTAATGAAAGTAATACTTTTCATAAAGTCCTCATTACTTGTGACCCAGCCTATAGCTGCAGCTGGAAAGAAGCCGTACCGGCTCCCTTTCGCAAAGTTTTCGGATCCATTATAAGCGGCATTTATTTCAAAAAGATACTTTTCTGCGAAGTTATAGGTTGTACGGAAAGCTGTTCCCTGCGTTGCAAACGGTACCTCGTTCTGATAAGTACGGATTGATTGACGCTCTAACAAAAGCGCTGAAAAGTTATGAAGTCCGAAAGACCTGGTATAATTTATTGTCGCTTGTATATCATTTTTTCGTTGTGGTGGAGGTGTTGAGGCATTAAACCCATTGTTCATAGAGTTATTGTCTGTCCGACGCGGCGAAACATATGCACCATTATAATTGCCACCATTCATAAATATATCAACTCCATCTTTTGGATAAAAAGTTGCATATCCGCCATATTCTCTGTAACCCTCACTTTCATGAGGAATGGTTCTGTCTACTGTATTCCCGGCCTGAATATCATATGAAAACTGAACCTCGGTAGTCAATCCCTTTGTTATGAAATCAAGTTTGTGACCCATTGCAAAAGTACCATCCATAAATGTCTTATACTCGTTGATAAAACCGGAATAAGCTAATTCGCCAAGTATATTATAACGATATAATGGAGACCCAAAAAGTAACCCTTCCGGATGTTTAGCCATGTAAACCATATTTGCAGGATCTTCATTATTTTCTAATACTACAGGATAAATAGAGGGTTGAGTATTTGCAATTGTGATAATCCTCGAAGCAGTTGTTCCCGGAGCTATTCTATTCTGGATCCGGCCACCAAGATTTAGTTTGATATAAAAATTTTCTGTGATATTTATATCAATATTTGATCTGAAGTTATACCTCTTGAAAACTGCATTGGTGTTATTCGTACCATCATTAGTGTGTTGATAGTTGCCATTCTGATTCATGTAGCCTACTAAAACAAAGTACTTGGTAGTCTTTGTTCCCCCCTGAATATTAAGGCTATAGTCCTGTT
Source organism: Bacteroidales bacterium (assembly GCA_031396165.1). Lineage (GTDB taxonomy): Bacteria > Bacteroidota > Bacteroidia > Bacteroidales > VadinHA17 > LD21. Next base: position 8,096 of record JANNKF010000380.1, read on the forward strand.
GCATACTCGGTTTGAATGCGTAATCAAATAAGTTGGTATTATAACCTAACCCATCAGAATTATCGCCTTTTGCGATTCTGTAGTTTTCAATCTGATCTTGAGTGAAAAGAGCAGATGTTGTATTTGGGTTGTCGTTCAATCTGGCTTCATTATAGAGCATCGCATAATCTGCTGAACCCAGATATTGTGGAAATTTTATAGGGGAAGAGATCCCTGTCGAAGCTTTGAATGTAACATTGGCCTTTTCCATTTCTTTGCCTCTCCTTGTTGTTACAAGAATAACACCATTAGCCCCCCGTACTCCGTATACTGCAGTTGCGGAGGCATCTTTTAAAATGGAAAAGGATTCTACCTCGTCAGGGCTCAGATATTGGAAATCTCGTTCAATTCCGTCAACTATTACTATAGGACTCTGGTTGTTTCTTGTTGACATGCCACGAACAAAAATCTGGCTTTGATCAACCCCTGGTTCTCCTCCGCTAAACTGATTTACCATCATTCCTGACATTCTACCGGCTAAAGCATTGGATAAATTAGTTGTTGGACTTTGTTTAAGCTCTCTTGTGTTGATAGTGGTGATGGCTCCAACCACAGTAACTCTTTTTTGTGAACCATAACCTACCACAACAACTTCATCGAGACCCATCATTTCAGCTGTCAGTGTCACGTCAATACTAGTTTTCCCGGCTAATGGAATCTCAATACTTATATAACCGATAAATGAAAACACAAGTGTGGCATTGGCATTAGTAGAGGAGATGGTGTATTTTCCGAATTTATCGGAAATAGTCCCGATTGTCGTATTTTTAAACTTGATATTTACTCCGGGCATGAACTGCCCGTTAGCCGCATCAGTAATAATTCCGGAAATTTTTATTTGCTCCTGATCAGCTGGCCTGTAGGGATAATCTCCTGAAGAGTTTTCCGGAATATTTGAATAGACTGGAAGAACAAACCCAGCAACAAGAAGAAAAATTATAATTTTCCCTGATAGATGTAGTTTGTGACAATTCACAAATGACTTTAGAAACCAATGAAGGGTACCTGTCTTTTCCATAAGTTGCACAGTTAGTAAATTAATAAATAGGACGACTACTGTAATGATAAATATATGATGATAATGCTTAGATACAAAGGCTCTTACGATCGTTGATATGAATGTCCGGGAAGGTTTTTCCTAACTCAATTAATAACAAAACTTCTTAAGATTCCAAATTGCAAAATTTAGGTAAATTCTTAGTGTTATCAGAAACTCCTGAAAAATTATTGACAACAAAGATGAACACCACTAAATTGGAAAGTGTTACATAATTATGGAAATTATTTGCATAATTCATTCATTTGAGATTACAGCTATTGAGCACCTAATCCGGAATTGCTGATTTCTGCACCTTCATTTATTGCCAATAAAATACGGGCAGAGGAAACAGGATTATTACCTCTGAGAAACACCTGATTTAACAAGTGTAGCAGGATGAAATATGAATAAAAACTAATTTATGTCGAACACTCTGCAGATATGTCTGTTATAGATGTTCTCATAGACACATTGCGAGACAGTTGGTTCATTTGCCTCAAGAAGCTTGTAATACACGTCCATCTGAAGGGCAGCAAGTTTATAAGCCACATGAATCAACTGTCTCATATTTGGATTATACTCTTTATTACCCGGAATGTGTCTAAGTGATGAAGCAAATTTTTTGCTGTTCCATTTTGAGACATCATTTCCGGATGGAAGTGAAGATACTTTGATGTCAATCACATCTGCATAGGGTGCACAGAGCTCATCAATTTTTTCAAGTGATTTAGTGTAAATAGTTTTAACAAAGTCAAGTGCTTCACCACCCGATTCAGCCAATCCTATCACCTCTTCGAGCCATGTTGTACCTGCTGTCTTAAGATGAATTCCTTTATCATACTTCCTGATTATTGAACCAATGTATGGATAAATGGCAAATTTATCTGATCCTGAATGGATGCTCATCTTCAGATTCTCCGGAAGTCCGAATTCCTTTATTGCGAAATCGATAACCATTAGGTCAGATTCAAATTCTTCTGCAAATTTTTCAGGATCACCCACATAGTCCACACCCTTATTGAACCTGCCAGAAAACTTTGGAGCAATTGTCTGAAGCGGAATATTCTCAGAAGCAAGCATCTTAAGAATAAAAAATAATTCTACAGGAGTCTGGGGATCAGGCACTTCATCCATCGAGACTTCTGTTACAAAATTGTTTTTGCCTTTTACCTTTTCAATTTTTCTATATATTTCATATGCCTTTATAGCAGCAAACAGATATTTTTCAGCAATTTTTGTAACCTGAAGATTTGTCGTATCGAAAGATAAGTCAGTTCCTGAAATATTCAGTTTCCCAATGTACTTTTCAACACTTTTTACAAATTCCTTTATCTCCTGGTCTTCAGCTTTCTTTCCAATATAAGATGCTACATCGATCGTGAAAAAATCAGAACTTTCAATAAATCTATCAACAGTATCCATGTTAATATGATCCGCATCTACAAAGTATTCTCTGGTAAATGCAGCCTCTTTAGTAACTGCATCGGCTTCAGTTCTTACATCTCCGGGTTGGGTGCCTATCGTAACATGCTCCCTGTTTGATTTGTTCCATACCGGAGTTATCTCTATCCCTTTGGCAGAAGCAGCAGTAATAGCTTTTAGCTGAGCAGCCCCCTGATGACCAAATCTGTCACCCATGCCGATTGAGTATTTACCAAGTCTTTTCATAATGATTTATTATTTCAATTAATTCATAAGTTATTCCGTCAGGATAAAAAGAAGTCGACATTTTCAGATGTTACAATATCAACCGGAAGATATTCAATTTTATCCGGAGCTTTTTGCAATGTCAGGAATAAAAAAAGTTTTATTATCCCTTTATATGTTTGTTCCTCAGGACGCTGTCCAAGAAGGAACCTGGTTATACCTGATTTCAGACATTTAACATTTTCGTCAAGAAGGTCATATCCGATAAGATTAATATTTTCTGCTGACTTTCGTTCCTTCAGATATGAGGCAAGCAGGTATGATTTTGACCCTGTAATGAAAATTGATCCTATGCCAGGATATTCTTTAAAAGTTTTATCCATCTCGGTTCGTACAGTTTCCGGATTTGGATCAGATATACTGATATTGATCTTTCTTCCTTTATTACAGCTGGTATTTTCAAAATAGCTTAGAAACCCAAGGGCCCGGTTATTAAGGTGGTGAACATTCTGAATATTTTTTGCAATGTTGACAACCAGAATATCCTTTTCATTTGGAGTAACCATGTCGATAAGTTGTCCGGCAACTCTGCCGCTCTGGAAAATGTCTTCACCTACATATGCAAGAAAATCAGTATCTTCTATAAATCCATCGATAAAAACAAATGGAATTTTCTCTTTGAATAACTTTTTGCAAAAGGCTATCGATTCTGATTTAAAAATCGGCGCCAGGAGAACACCATTGGGTTTAAGGTTCAGAACTTCAATTGTTTTTTTCTGAAAATCCTCTTCAGACTGCATGTCAAAATTTACCTCAGAAAGTGTTACTGGAAAAGGATCAAGCTCAAGAAGGGCTTTTTCCATTCCCAGTGGATGTTTCTGCCAGTAGGAATTTACTTCGGTCGGTTCCGGAAGCAATGTAACAAGATGGTACTTTTTCTTTGATTTTAGTACCTGGGCCATAACATTCGGAGAGTAATTAGTCTCTTTCAGTATCTGCTCGACCTTTTGTTTAGTAATTTCAGCAACCTCTCCTCTGTTGTGTAATACTCTGTCGACTGTACCAATAGACACGCCTGCAATCCTGGCAATGTCTTTAATTCGGGCTTTTTTAGGAGGCATAGATGAAAAGTATTAAATGGAGTCAGAAGACCGTGCTTCGTCAAGCTCAGCATACTGAAGGCCGAAGACCGGAGTTGGAAGACCGAAGTATAAATTATCTACTACTCCGGACTTCCGTCTTCCGTCTTCCGACTTATCTTAGTCAATGACGACTTTTTTGTTTTTCGGTGCAGCAAAAACAAACATAATCAACCAAGCAAGTATATAAGCACATGCCGCAATAGTAAACATTACCGTATATCCCGATTCAATATGCCCTGCTTTCTTGAAAAAGTTAAGAATCTGACCCGCAAAAATTGAAACAAACGCTCCGCCAATAGCGCCAGCCATTCCTCCTATACCTGTTACAGAGCTTATTGCCCTCTTTGGAAATGCATCTGACACTGTTGTAAATATGTTTGCAGACCAAGCCTGATGAGACGAAGCTGCGAGACTTATCAAACCAACAGCCATCCATGTGCTAACTCCGGCTGATTGAGCGAAGAAAACAGGAGTAACAAGAAGTGCAAAGATCAACATAGTATATTTTCTTGCATTATAGGGAGTTACTCCTTTTTTAATCATGAATGAGGAAAGCCATCCACCGCCGATACTTCCGACAGTTGTGGAGGTGTAAATTACAACAAGAGGAAGACCAAACGACTTTAAATCCAGTCCTGCACCCCTGACAGTTGATAGCCAGCCCGGGATCCAGAAGAGGTAAAACCACCAGATCGGATCAGTAAGAGCTTTTCCGGTAAAGAAAAGCCAGGTCTGACGATATTTTAGAAGCTGAAGCCAGGGAATTGGTTTTTCGCTTTCGTTTTGTTCATCCACATCACTCTTGATGTATGCCAGTTCTGAAGCTGCAAGTTTCCTCTTTTTTTCAGGTAACTCATAGAAAATCCACCAAAGCACCATCCATAAGAATCCTGTGGCTCCGGTTATTATAAAAGCTGCCTGCCAACCCCATGCAATAACAATTGCAGGAACAGCAATCGGAGCGATAATTGCACCAACATTCGTTCCGGAATTAAAAATTCCTGTTGCCAGTGCCCTCTCTTTCTTTGGGAACCATTCGGCAATTGTTTTGATCGCAGCTGGGAAGTTTCCTGATTCACTAATACCCAAAAGGGCTCTCCAGAACCCGAATCCGATAACTCCTTTTGCAAGAGCGTGTCCCATTGCTGCAATACTCCATAAAAAGACCGAGATCATGTATCCAAGTTTGGTCCCGAACTTATCAATTAGTCTTCCGGCGAGCAACATCGCAAAACCATAGCAGAGCTGAAAAACAGTTACAATGTTAGCATACTGAACTTCTCCAATGCCTAAGTCGCTCTCAAGCAGAGGTTTGAGGATACCGATGACCTGTCGGTCGAGATAGTTTATTGTCGTCGCAAAGAATATCAATGCACAGACGGTCCATCTGTAATTACCAATTTTCTTAATTTCCGGCATAGTTTAGGGTAGTTAGTGGTTATACATTATATGTAGTTGATGCAGTAGTTCCTCCTCTTCCTGTCCAGTTTGTATGAAAAAACTCACCTCTGGGTTTATCGGTACGCTCGTAAGTATGAGCTCCAAAATAATCACGCTGAGCCTGCAACAGGTTGGCCGGCAGTTTCTCACAGCGGTATCCGTCGAAGTATCCGAGTGCTGATGAGATTGCAGGCATGGGAATTCCGTTTAATGCAGCTGTGGCAACAACATTTCTCCATCCCTGCTGAGCTTTTTCAACTTTCTCTTTAAAGAAAGGATCTAACAGGAGGTTGGTTATTGCTCCGTTTTTATCGAATGCCTCTTTTATTTTGTCAAGGAAGGCTGACCTTATTATGCATCCGCCGCGCCACATAAGTGCTATTCCACCGTAATTAAGTTTCCATTTATAATCTTCAGCTGCAGCTCTCATTAACGAATATCCCTGGGCATATGATACAATCTTGGCAGCATAAAGTGCATCTTTAAGATCATTGATAAATTTTACTTTGTCTCCATTAAATGCGGGTTTCGGACCGTTGAGTATTTTTGAAGCCTGAACTCTTTCATCTTTCACTGCTGAAAGACATCGTGAGAATACAGCTTCACCTATAAGAGTTAGAGGAATTCCGAGATCAAGTGCTGAAACAGCTGTCCATTTACCGGTTCCCTTCTGTCCTGCAGTATCCAGGATCTTATCAACAAGCGGCTTGCCATCAGTATCTTTAAAGCCGAGAATATCCCTTGTAATTTCAATGAGGTAGCTGTCGAGTTCGCCCTTGTTCCACTCTTTGAAAACAACATGCATTTCATCGGCAGACATATGAAGAAAGTCTCTCATTATCTGGTATGCCTCGGTAATAAGCTGCATATCACCATATTCTATACCATTATGAACCATCTTAACAAAGTGACCCGCTCCGTTTTCACCAACCCAGTCACAACAGGGTGTCCCATTATCAACCTTTGCTGCAATGGACTGGAAAATTGGTTTTACAATCGGCCAAGCTGCTTTTGATCCGCCAGGCATAATTGATGGCCCGAGAAGAGCACCCTCTTCACCTCCTGAAACTCCGGTGCCTATGAATAGTAATCCTTTGCTCTCAACATAAGCGGTCCTTCTGTTAGTGTCAGGGAAATGGGTATTTCCTCCGTCTATAATTGTGTCGCCTGGCGAGAGGTGGGGAATAAGGGTTTCAATCATTTCATCTACAGCGCTTCCTGCCTTAATCATCAGCATGACTTTACGCGGTTTTTCAAGTGATGCAACAAGTTCCTCAACAGAACGTGTTCCTACTATCTTTTTCCCTTTTGCACGACCTGCAAGAAAATCATCAACCTTCTGTGCCGACCTGTTATATACAGTTACCTGAAAACCTTTGCTCTCCATATTGAGTACCAGATTTTCACCCATCACTGCCAATCCTATTAATCCAATGTCTGATAGTTTGTTCATAATAAATTGTTTGATGTTATATTATTTCGTGAAAATTCAAATCTGTCATTTCTTTAAAGTGTAGTTAGTTGCTTGTTGCTTGTTGCTTGTTGCTTGTTGCTTGTTGCTTGTTGCTTGTTGCTTGTTGCTTGTTGTTTGTTGTTTGTTGCTTGATGCTTGTTGCTTGTTGCTTGTTGCTTGTTGTTTGTTGCTTGTTGCTTGTTGCTTGTTGCTTGTTGCTTGTTGCTTGTTGCTTGTTGCTTGTTGCTTGTTGTTTGTTGATTGTTGCTTGTTGCTTGTTGCTTGTTGCTTGTTGC
>JANNKF010000386.1:0-3201 GCA_031396165.1 Bacteroidales bacterium
TCCTTAGCCATCGGGCAAAACTGATAATATACTGTTTTTCCCATTAATCCAAAAGTCTTGATTGCTTTGTAAAAATTTTCGTTAAAGATAGAAAAAGCATTTCGTTGGTCTTCCAGCTTACCTGTAGAGACGATTATCTTAAGCTGATTGTTCAGATTACTTAATATTTTCATCCATTTTGTGTGAGCCTCTCCGGAAAGAAGGCTCATATCGACTTCATTAAGAGCCGACTGAGCATTTTTGGCCGCTTCTGTTACTTTAGTTCCTTCGCTGAGGATAAAACTGTTCTTTAATAGAATATACCGATCGTACAGATTATTTAGTTGCATTTTAAAATCCATGCTAACTTCTATCTTTTTTGGTATTTCTGAGGCGTTTTCACCTGTCATTACCATTCCTGGCATGGTGTTGATTTTTTCTCCTGCCTGATTCATCATACTTGGCTTTCCTTCAAGCTGGGCTGCGGCATCAACACTAAAGGTTCCGCTTGTGACAATCTCTTCACCCTCCGATAATCCATCAGTAATAACATAACTCTCTCCCAGCGAAGGTCCAAGGCCAATTTCACGAATTTTAAAAACAGGGTCCTCCGTACCTTGCTGTTTAACATAGACAATGGAACGTTTGCCTGTCCATAAGACAGCAGACCGTGGAATTACAAAATTATTCTTATACTCACCAAGAGAAGATTTAACAATACCGGTAGCAAACATCTCCGGTTTCAGCTTACCTGACTGATTTCCAGTCTCGACCCTTACTTTAGCTACCCGTGTGACCGGATCAATAACCGGATCAATGAATACAATGCTTCCCGAATAATTAATACCTGGTAATGCCTGTACTGTGAATGAGACCTTTTCGCCCTTACTCAGAAACTGAATATCACTCTCATAGGCATCAAATAATATCCAGACTTTAGAAAGATCTGCAATTTTAAAAAGTGCAGTTCCCTGAGATACATAATCACCTGAATTTATATTCCTTGATGTAACTATTCCGCTGGTATTTGATACAATATCAATTGTTGTACGGGGTACACTGGAACTTTCGATACTTTCAATCTGGTTATCTGTCAGTTTCCACTGCCGTAGTTTTTCTTTTGCAGCCTCATATATTTCCGGTTGTGATTGTTTGGTTTTCGCTGACTCAAGCAACTCCTGCTGAGCTGTTATGAGTTCCGGTGAATAGATTTGTGCCAGTACCTGACCCTGTTTTACCTGTTCTCCGGTAAAATTTACAAATAGCTTTTCAATTCGTCCCGGAACATGTGCCACCTGACTCTGAAGCAATCTTTCATCAGCCTGTACTTTACCATAGAGACGAACCTCTTTCACAGGCTTATTTTTGGTGACTACAGTGGTCAGAACATTTGCCAGCTGGGCAGCCTCTTTACTCAAATGAACTGCATCCGGATCAATTGAAGAGCCTCCGCTTTTAACAAGAGGAATTAATTCCATTCCGCATATCGGGCATTTGCCGGGCTCAGACATTTTGATCTGAGGATGCATTGCACATGTCCAGACTGTACCCTGAGCAACTTCCGTGGAATGATCATGTTTATCCTCTTTTACCTTCGACGGATGAAAAACGATCCAGCCGATTAAGATGCCAAGAACAAGCAGGAGACTATAATTAATATATTTGTTTGAGAACAGTTTAAACTTTCTATTTTTTTTCATTGAGTTTCTGTTTTATTTTTGTGAAAATGCCATTAATCGTTTTAACCACGCTATAGAAGTGTTGAGATCAACAACAGCTTCAACCTGTTTAAATTCGTAATCAAGTGTCTGCTGACGAACACGCAGTACATCCGTAAGTCCCGATGAAGAAGTTGAAAAACTTTTTAGTATAAGATCCAGTGATTTTGAAGCAAGTTGATATTGATTCTCATATAGGGTTACCCTTCGCTGAGCATCCTGAAATAACTGAACTGCCTGATAATAATCTGTCTGTAATGAATTGGAAGTTGCCTGATAACTTTGCATAGCAGCACTCTTAAGAAGTTCGGCTTCCGATTTCATAGCATTATACTTCTTCCTGTAAATTGGTATCGTTACTGAAACCATAGGCATTATCATGTCCTCACCATTCATCGAAGAAGTTGACATCTCATTTTTGCTTATCAGGGAATAGTTCAAACCCAACCCCACCATAGGATAACCCATAGCTGTAACCATCTTTTTACGGGCGTCAAGAGATTGTATTTCAAATTCCAGCATACCAAGCATAGGATTTTTGGCCAGAATGCTGTCCGAGACGGCAGAAAGCAAGAATCCCAGTGAGTCTGAAGCTAACGTTTCGCTTGTGTATACCGGTGATACAGGCTTTCTGTTAAGGAAAGCATTAAAACTGGCAACAACAGAACTGTATTGATTTTTCAAAAGTGCTATGTTGTTTTCAAGTTCCCCTGTTTCAATCTGAATCCTGTAAATATCTGCCAGACCGGAAGTACCAGCGGAGGAACCCATTGAACCGGTTTGCATTGATGCTGAAGGCTGATTCGCGGCTGAACCGGAATTTGGCTGACTACCGCTCATAGTCTGCATACCTGAAGTACCTGAGCTTCCTGATTGACCTGAACCGGATGACATAGCAGGTCCTGGAGAAGGTGTTCCGGTATTTCCAGATGGAGCGGACTTAAATCTCACAATGGCCAGACGCTCGATGGTTTTGAGTATTTCAATGTTCTTTTCAGATATAGCTATCTCTTTCTTAATCCTATGCAATTCATACCATGTACGCTGAACATCATAAAAAACCTGAAATTTTGCATCGCGAAAGAGCTCAAATTTTGCATTTGCCATCAGACTCATTTCATCTTTTGCATTCCTGAGTACCCCAAACCATGGAAACATCTGCATTAATCTCAGATCTGCTACCTGGTTACCACCTATGAGTTCCATGGGCTTCAAAAACACGCCGAGACTTAATTCAGGATCTGATAAACTTCCGGCCTGCGGAATTCTTTGCAGAGCGGCCTGATATTCAGCGAATTTCTGTAATACCGTTGGATTATTTTTAGCAGCAATTTCCAGATATTTGAGAAGTGAATCTGATTGGGAAAAGACTGATATAAATGGAAATAGAAGGAAATAAGAAGAAATAAATAGTTAGATAAAGATTCTACTCTTTCTCAATTTTTTCGTGACTATTTCATTAAATATTTTAATTATTTTTTCTGGCATTTTTTGAAGTTGTTGT
>JANNKF010000398.1:0-5752 GCA_031396165.1 Bacteroidales bacterium
AAATAAATCACCAGATTTTATAGCAGCAAAGATTATTTACCAGTTGCTGTCGTATAAATTTTGCCCCCCCACCCCCCTGAAGGGGGGCTTATATCTGGCCGGATTTATACCCCCTTTAGGGGGAAGGGGGCGAATAATTTAATCCAATCTCTTTGCTTCCTCCCATATCACATTCATCTCATCGAGACTCATGTCGTGCAGTGAAATACCTTTTTTAAGTGTCTCGTTTTCAAGGTAATTGAACCTTTTGATGAATTTTCTGTTTGTTTTTTCCAGAGCTGCCTCCGGGTCAATTCCATATAACCTCGAAGCATTTATGAGTGAAAAAAGCACATCTCCCAATTCAGATTCTATCGATTCTGTATTATGATTTTCTATCTCAGCTTTAAGTTCGGCAATCTCCTCAGCCACTTTATCCCAGATCTGTTCCCTCTTCTCCCAGTCAAATCCGACTCCGCGTACCTTTTCCTGAATTCTGTTGGCTTTGATAATTGCAGGAAGTGAAGCAGGAACCCCCGAAAGAACCGGTTTGTATCCTTTATTCTCCCTTATTTTTAGTTGTTCCCAGTTCTCCTCTACTTCTGAAGCTCCGGAAACCTTAACATCGCTGAAAACATGCGGATGCCTGTATATCAGCTTCTTATTTATGCCTTCAAGGACATCTCCCATGTCATACAGCCCTTTTTCAGATCCTAGTTTAGCATAAAATACTATATGAAGCATCAGATCTCCCAGTTCATTTTTGATGCCCTCATCGTTGCCTGAAGATATCGCTTCAGCCAGTTCATATGTCTCTTCAATAGTCAGCTTGCGAAGGGAATCATTGGTTTGTTTCATATCCCAGGGGCATTTTCCCCTGAGTTCATCCAGAATATCAAGAAGCCTGCTGAATTCTTCGAGACTTTTATTCTTTTCTTTCATCATTTTAAATATTAGAAGAGACGGTTAGGTGAGGCTGCTTTGTGGGCTGAATCTACCCGTACAACAGATCCGGGATTCAGACCCAGTAATTCCGAAACGTCTGCACCATTTATTGAAATTTCGAGCAACTCGAGCTGGTTGAATCGTGCAAGCATTTCACCTACAGGCACATCGCTATATTTTTCAGAAATATTGTCGGTATAGTTTTTATTGCTCTGGATCAGGATCCGGAATTCTTTGTTTTCAAATACCCTGAAAAATACCTCCCTGGTTATGTTGGAAATTGCGTTCCCGTATGAGTCGATAAAGATTATACTGCCAATGATAACATCTTTGTCGATTGTTGCCCTTAATGGAATCTTTTCACTCAGAGTATTCAACGTTGTACCAAGCTCACCCGGTTTTTTCCCAAGCATGATATCCGATGCAGCCCTGGCAAAAATCTCAAGTTCATCCGAAATTCCGGCGTGGTCAATTCTAATTACTTCATCCGGTTCAGAATTCAGAATGAGGTTAAAAATACCATTGTCGGTGCCGATAAAAAAATGATCCTTTGCTTTAACTATCAGGTGATCCTGACCTGTTCCTGCTTCAGAATGAACACAAATTATGTGAACAGAGCCTTTAGGGTAGTTATTGTAAGTATTTCTGATGATAAAGGATGCATGCGAAATATTGAAAGGAGGGATATTGCCGGCATTATCAATAACAATGGCTCCGGGACACATAGTGCTGAGCTTTCCTTTAATGATTCCATTATAGATATCATCGGGCCTCCACTCTGTTGTCAATGTTACTACCGGCATACTAAAAAACTTATAACAAAGATAATCTTCTAAGGAAAAAATAACCTTACTTTGCAGTGTTCAATCAACTTTTTTATGAACTATTTGCAGTGGGATAATATTTTACCTGCAAACAACTGAAATTCAGTTCAATTGGTGAGGTTTAATGACAGAGATAATAATATTTCTTGAGGATATTGATCCGGTAGTCTTCTTCGGCACTAACAATTCGCTGCTTGATAAAATTCGTAGTTTTTTTCCCAAGATAAAGATCATGGCCCGGGGCAATGAGATAAAATGCATGGGAGAGGAGGGGGAGATCACGATTTTTGCCGAGAAGTTTAATGAGCTTGTGGAATATTATCAGAAATATCACCGGCTCGACGAACAGGACATTGAAAAGTATTTCTTTGATGCTGAACATATGAAATCAGCATCGAACGGCGAGTTTGAGCAGGTAATTGTTTTCGGTACGAGCGGCAAACCTGTAAGAGCAAGAACCGTAAATCAGCTTCAGCTTGTAAATGATTATAAGACAAACGATCTCATAATTGCCGAGGGACCGGCTGGAACAGGCAAAACATATACGTCAATTGCACTGGCAGTCAGGTCGTTGAAGGAACGCGAAGTAAAAAAGATTATTTTAACCCGTCCGGCAGTGGAAGCCGGTGAGAGGCTTGGCTTTCTTCCGGGTGATATGAAGGAGAAGCTCGATCCGTATCTTCAGCCACTTTATGATGCGCTTCATGATATGCTTCCATATAAGAAACTTGAAACATGGATTGAAGACGGGACAGTTCAGATTGCCCCGCTGGCATTTATGAGAGGAAGAACCCTTGAAAACGCATTTGTTATTCTTGATGAAGCCCAGAATGCTACAATAAGTCAGCTAAAGATGTTCCTTACACGTATGGGTGTAAGCTCTAAGTTTATAATCACCGGCGATACAACCCAGATCGATCTTCCAAGGAAGAGTGATTCCGGACTCCTGATGGCGATGCGGATACTGGCCGGAGTTGAAGGCATCTCCATCATAAAATTTGATGAAAGAGATATTGTCAGGCATAAGCTCGTAAAAAGAATCGTACGTGCCTACGAGAACGAAGAGAATGAAACAGATAAATTAAAGAATAAGACTAATAAAAACTCTGTGTAACTCTCCCGCCAAAGCGGGACAAGTTGTGCCTTCTCCGTGTAACTCTGTGATAGTTCTTTTTTTATTACACTGTGAACCACAGAGAAGAAACAGAAAAAAAGAACTGTTAATAAAATAACAATATGACAAAGACGATTTTAAGTTCAAATTTCATCTTCCCGGGTCAGAAAAGTGTTTATAAGGGAAAGGTAAGAGATGTTTATACCATTAAGGACGATTATCTGCTGATGGTTGTATCTGACAGAATTTCAGCCTTCGATGTTGTACTTCCCAAAGGCATTCCTTATAAGGGACAGGTTCTCAATCAGATTGCAGCCAAATTTCTCGATGCTACCAGCGACATTGTTCCGAACTGGAAAATTGCTACACCCGATCCAACCGTAACTTTTGGTCATAAATGTGAGTCATATCGGGTTGAAATGATCGTAAGGGCTTATCTTACAGGCAGTTCGTGGCGTACTTATAAATCGGGTGCAAGAGAGATCTGTGGAATAAAAATCCCCGATGGAATGAAGGAGCATCAGCGTTTCGATAAACCAATAATTACACCCACCACAAAGGCCGAGCAGGGCAGGCATGATGAAGATATTTCGCGCGAACAGATTATCAGCAGTGGAATCATTCCTGAAGCCGAATACTCTAAGATCGAAAAGTACACAATGGAGGTATTTATGAGGGGGTCAGAAATTGCTGCAAGCCATGGCCTGATTCTTGTTGATACAAAATATGAGTTCGGAAAGAAAGATGGTAAGATTTACCTGATAGATGAAATCAATACTCCCGACTCTTCGCGTTATTTTTATGCAGATGAGTATCAGGCGCTCTTTGATAAAGGTCTTCCGCAGAAGCAACTCTCAAAAGAGTTTGTGAGAGAGTGGCTTATGGCTAACGGATTTCAGGGTCATACTGGTCAGGTAGTTCCGGAGATGACGGAAGCATTTGTGAATGAGGTGTCGGACAGGTACATTGAACTTTTTGAAAGGATAACCGGTGAGAAATTTGTAAAAGCAGATATTACCAACGTTCCTGAAAGGATTGAAAAAAACTGCAGGGAATATCTTAAATCATTGTAATTCATTAATTGAGGATGAAAATTAAATTCGGATTGAGAGCCTTGACACTATTAAGTGTATTTGTTACATTTATTGGTTTTGAAGCTTTTCCACAGGTTGTCGTCGAGCGATCAAAAGAAAAAGTTGTCATTTCGGGTGTTCCTTATTTTATTCATCAGGTAAAGAAGGGTGAAACAGCTTATTCCATTTCCCGGGCATATGGAATCAGTGTCGAAGAACTTACCAGAGAAAATCCTCCCGCAGTTTATGGAGTAAATGAAGGCCAGTCACTGAGAATTCCGGTCAGGGAAATTACTTCACAATTTCCGGATGCTATTTCACTGCGAAAAGCGCCCAGGGACGAAAGTAAATTCATATATCATAATTTGCAGCCGGGTGAGACAGTATACTCCTTATCAAAATCTTACGGTGTTTCTGAAAATGAAATAATTCAGAGTAATCCGGGTATTGATATCAACAAGTTGTCGGTTGGTTTCGAAATTGCCGTACCCAAAAGAGTGTTTATGAGTGACCGTCAGAAATTTGATGACCAGGATAAAAAGTACATTTATCATAAAGTGCTCAAAGGGGAGTCCATAGCATCAATCGCCGAAAAATACGGACTTTCGGTAAGAGAAGTGAGAAGGGAGAACAGGGATCTGAGATTTCCACAGGTTGGGGATTTTGTAAGGGTTCCGGGTTTAAAAGCACAAGAACAGGATGTTGCGGAGAATGTTGTCAAAGATACTGTTGATTTTGAACCGGAAATAGCGGAGGTAAAGTATGTGAGGCCCTCCGGTTATACTGAGATTAACAATCTCAATGGCTCTCTTAATGTCGCAGTTTTGCTTCCTTTTTATCTCATGGAAAATGCCAACAGGATTGAAATCGATTCATCAAAAATTATAAAGGGGAAAAAACCTAAACAGGAAGAAAGGGCTGAGGACTGGATTTATCCTGATAGTTTCGACTTCGTGGAGATGTATGAAGGGATTTTGCTTGCTGCTGATACTCTGCGTGCATTGGGATTGAATATTAATATATCTGCTTTTGACATAAAGGGCGACACACTTCAGTTAACCAGGCTTATACAATCCGGAAGATTATCAGGAATGGACCTGATAATAGGCCCGGTGTATTCGCATAATCTGACGATAGTTGCAAAATATGCAGGTGTACTTGGCATTCCTGTGGTATCTCCTGTTACGTTAATGAATAATTCCGTACTGACAGGTAATCCAACACTTTTCATGGCTAATTCTTCGCTTGGCGTAGCGCAGAAGGCACTTGCAAAAAGGATAAGTGAAAACTACAGTAATAATCTGGTTTTTATTCATGCCGATTCAATCAGGGCTGATTCAGATGCTCAGCGCTTTAAAGATATGATATTCAGTGAGTTGAGTTATAAATTGCCTTATGAGGATATAAAATTCAAAGAATTCTTTTTCTACAGCAGATCAGTGTTCGGAAATGACTCAATTAACAGGCTTAGTCATGCTCTCTCTGAAAGAGCTCCAAATATCATAATTATTGCATCGGAAGATACACCGGTCATCAGCGAATCGCTTACTGAGATTCACTCACTTTCAAAAAGATTTGATGTGAAGGTATTCGGCTACCCCTCGTTACTGGATCTGGAAAATCTTGATCCAAAATTATTCTTTGATCTTGAACTTAAGATACTTACTCCATATTGGATCGATTACTCAAAAAGGAATGTAAAGCAGTTTAATGCTGACTTCAGAAGAAAATTCCTTACCGAACCACTTGAAAAGAGCCTTGTATGGTCAGGATATGATATTACTTATTATTTTTTAAGCGGTCTGGCTATGAATGGG
>JANNKF010000404.1:0-5706 GCA_031396165.1 Bacteroidales bacterium
TTGGTTCAGGGCAACTTTTATTTTAATAATTCGATCACTTGTAGATTTCCGTCGTTTATGGCAGCCACCAGATATTGTTTTCCCAATACATCAATGGAGAGTACCTTTCTCGCATCCCCTTTTATCTTAAGACCGCTAGCCACGGGCATCAATGGTTTATACCGGTTACCGGTATCGCCCAATAGACACAGGCCATAACTTGCATCATAGCGACCCATCGATGGTCTTACGGAATAATCGTTTCCAACCAGAACAAGGTCCATTATTCCGTCCAGGTTAAAATCCTGAACCATAATATCACGAACAGGGGAAACCTGGGCTAATATTGGAAGTTTTATAGTTTCAAAAGTGCCATTACTGTTGTTCAGGAACACACAGCTTTCGAATAGCTCTGCTCTTTTTAAGGTCGATTGGTCAATTACATTCCGACCAAAGATATCCCTTGCAGTCTTGCCTCCAAATTCAGCATAACTTGTAAACTTTTTTTCCAATAAAGGAATTTGGCTTAACATTTCATCAAGAGAAGCGACGGGGTAACTGATTCCATTCCTGTAAGAACAGATCACCTGATCAAGTGATCCATTGTTATCAAAATCATTCAGGTACATTTCAACAGGTTCTTTTACTGAGGCTTTAAGTATTGAATTCAGGCCTAAATTACCCCCAATTAAATCCATATCGCCATCCCCGTCAACATCAGCCGCAGCTATACAGTTCCACCACCCCGATGTTTCCTCCATACCGGATTTCCGCGTCACATCTGTAAAAAATCCATCATCATTCTTTATAATGCAGACCTTCATCCATTCACCAACTAAAATCAGGTCCTTGTCACCATCCTGGTCGTAATCCATCCAGCATGCATCGGTTACCATCCCGATCTTCTTAAGTCTTTTCATCCTGTAATCTGTTACATCCTTAAAATGGCCTTGACCATCATTTTCAAGTAATAACTGATTTGGGTCCAGTCCATATATTCCGGGTATTGATCTTGATCCTACAAATAAATCCATATCACCATCGGCGTCAAAGTCGCAAGGTCGTACGCAGGAACCATTATTAGCCGTAAACGGCAATGATCCTTTTTCACATTCATTAAATTCTCCTTTTCCGTTGTTTATAAGCAACCTGTCATCCAGCAAAGGATTTCCAACCATTACAGCATTACCCCCCCTAACAATGTACAGATCAAGGTCCCCGTCCCCATCTGCATCAAAAGATTCTGCATCTACGTCTTCAGAGTAAAGATCTTTTATGAAAGCAGGCACTGGTGATGATTTAAAAGTTCCGTCTGTTTGTTGAATGAATATCGCGGATGGCTGGTCTTTTGCCCCACCCACAAACAGATCTTTCATTCCATCGCCATTTAAATCAGCAACGGTAAGTGCTGGTCCCTCTGCCAGGAGACTATGTGGAATCAGATGCTCACGGGTAAAGTCAACATGAGGATCTTCCTGGTGCCTGTACTCAAGCCCCGGGAGCAGGGTTTGAGAAAACAGTTTCATTTTCTCATTGTCCTTTTCTTTTCTAATAACAGGTTTCCCGGCATTTTTCATTTCCAATGTAATAACCGTATCAACAGGAACATTTGTTAACACTTGCTCTGTCAGGTCCGGCCAGCGCACTAGAATAGAGTCGACCACTCCGGGAGATCCCACACCGAAATGTAATACGTCTGAAACTGAAGACATAAAACCCCGCACCGGAAATTGCTCGGCAATATGGATCTGATTCATACAGAACAACGTGACACGGGCTCCTATGGCATGAGTATTTAATCCCTTTCCCTTTAACACTACCGACAAATAATGGTTATCAGACTGATTGTCAGTATTATTCATATAGATATAAGCCTGTTCATTAATATTGTTGATAACAAGATCAAGATCACCGTCATTATCGAGATCAGCATAGGCGGATCCATTGGAATAAGACCGTTTCTTAAAACCCCATGTTTTGGCCATATTCGTAAATGTCAGATCGCCGTTGTTTTTATAGATATAACTTATATTGGGATAAAGTGGCATTTTTTCGTACAATACCTTATCCGGAGCATTCTTATTCTCCTCTGAGGAAAAAAAGTTATTCTTTGTTAAAAACTTAACATAATCCAGATCATTTGCTCTCCTGTAAATCCCGTTTGTGATAAAAAGATCTTTCCATCCATCATTATCCAAATCACATAATAAAGGAGACCAACTCCAGTCTGTAACGTATACCCCTGCCAATCTCCCTATTTCACTGAACATTCCACCACCTAAATTCAATTGCAGTGTATTTCTTACAAACTGGTAATTGTAACCGTGTTTCAACTTTAACATGAATAGTTCATAATCATCTTCCCCTCCTGATTGTTTCCGGATTTTTTCCTCCTCAGGCAGCATATCCACTACCATTATATCCAGAAGTCCGTCATTATTGATATCCCCGATATCATTGCCCATTGAAGATCTGCTGGTATGTTCTATAAACTCAGTTAAACTCTCTGAAAAAGTACTATTGCCGTTGTTGATATATAAATAGTCATTTTCATGAAAATCATTCGAAATATAGATATCAGGGAACCCATCGTTATTGATGTCACTGACATTTACCCCCAGTCCATAACCAATCTGACTGCTGTATATTCCCGACAGGTGTGTTACATCCTTAAATACCATTCTTCCATTCTCCTCCTCATTTCTGTATAACCTGTCCCCTGCAAGGGAATCATGGTCGAATCGTAAAGTTGAAGGACCGTAGCTGCGTGAAGTATGCACCGAATGATTCAGAAGATACATATCCAGATCCCCGTCAGAATCGTAGTCAAAAAAAGCCGCCTGTGTTGAAAAACCCTGAAAATCAAGTCCATATTGAGGTGCCTCTTCTTTGAATGTCAGATCTCCCTGATTAATGAATAATTGGTTCTTCCCGTGTACAACTTTGTAATTTCCAACCTGGCACACATAAATATCCAAAAGACCATCCCCGTTCACATCTGCCATTGTTACACCGGTCTTCCAATCACCTTTACCTGCCACTCCGGCCTTTTCTGTAATATCCTCAAATCTGAGATTCCCCTTATTCAGGTATAGTTTATTTGGGTTTTGATTTGATGTAAAATATAAGTCAGTTAGTCCATCGTTATTTATGTCTCCTGCTGCAACCCCTGCACCGTTATTGAAGTAAAGATATTGTATGATGTTAAATTGTTCGGT
Source organism: Bacteroidales bacterium (assembly GCA_031396165.1). Taxonomy (GTDB): domain Bacteria; phylum Bacteroidota; class Bacteroidia; order Bacteroidales; family VadinHA17; genus LD21. The sequence continues at coordinate 3,198 of JANNKF010000404.1, forward strand.
TTCTGTCAGTTGGTTTATAAAATCAACATTTGTTCGGGCTGGTGATAGCAATGAAAACAACTCATCTTCTTCTCTGGATTTACAGGAAATTATCAGTAACAGAATAATCAAAACAGGAGTTGACTTTTTCATTTTGAAGTATTATACTCTTAATACATTTTAAACAGCTAACAAATATAATATAATATGAGGATCAGGAATTACGCATTTCCCAGTCCGGTTATTCCATTTCCCAGCTCTCATATTCCTTTTCTCAGCTCTCATATTCCTTTTTTCAGCGCTCATATTCCTTTTCTCAGCTCTCTTATTCCATTTCTCAGCTCTCATATTCCATTTCCCAGTCTGTTTATTCTTTTTTCCGATTCGGGAGTTCTTTTTCAATAAGAGTATCGTATATTTGATATTCTTCAAACTAAATGGTGGATATCTGGTGGAAATTACCCGACTTTGATGTTAAAATTAGTAGTTCAAATTACTTCTGTTTTTCATTTTATTTTTTTCCTGATCAGGAATATTTTTAGTTATCCGAAAGGTACTTATATATTATGTTTATCTGGAATGAAAAATAATTGATTAAAAATTATGAAATGATTGAATTTGAATTCATTTAAAATATCAAAATAGGTGCAGGGAATCCTTCGCTGTGATCCCACCAGACACAAACCAACGGTGTTATCCCGAGTGCCAACGAGGGATCTGCGTGCTGTAGTTAAATATTTATTATTGATTGCCGAGACTGATTTAATTTAATTTTAATACCTTAGTAACCAGTAAACGGAGATCCAATAATTTATAGTTTATATCCTTTAAACCTTAAAATGACTGCCTATGAAAAAACCTTAATCCCATGGGGACAGATGATTCATCTGTCCCTGCCAATTTTCATTATTTTCTTTGAAAACCTTAAAGCATTTTTTATCACTAAACCCTAACATTATGACAAAAAGACTATCAAATTTTGTCTCATTACTTTTACATTTTAAAAGAATTTGTATAATAATGGGAGTAACAACTGTTCTGTTATTGTCAGGATCGATCCAAATCCAGGCTGCATCATTTACGGATGATCAGCAAAAAACCATAAAAGGGCGGATTACTGACGAAAGTGGTGCCCCTTTGGCTGGTGTCAATGTCCTTGAAAAGAATACAACAAACGGTGTTATGGCGGATGCAGATGGGAACTACAGCATTTCAGTCGCTTCTTCGAACTCAATCCTTGTTTTTTCTTTTATAGGTTATCATTCACATGAAGCAGCGGTAGGGTCCCAGTCTGTTGTAGATGTATCGCTGGTTCTAAGCCTTACGGGCCTTGATGAAATTGTTGTGGTTGGATATGGAACCCAGCAAAAAAGGGCAATCTCCGGATCAGTAACCAAGGTTGCCGAAAAAGACTTTAATGCAGGTATTACCAGAACTGCTGCTGATTTTATTCAGGGTAAAGTTGCCGGTCTTACAATCACAACTTCAACAGGAGATGTTACTGCTGAACAATCCATGAGGTTGAGGGGTACTTCTTCACTAACGGGAAGCAGTGAACCATTTGTTGTAATAGATGGTGTTCCGGGACTGAGCCTTAACTCAGTTGCTCCTCAGGATATAGAATCAATAAGTGTATTAAAAGATGCTTCAGCTTCAGCTATCTATGGTTCACGGTCTGCCAGCGGTGTAATACTTATTACTACTAAAAAGGGTATTCAGAATAAGACAACCGTAGATTACAATGGGTATGTAGCATTTGACATTCTGAGCAACAAGCCTGACGTCCTGACAGCTGCTGAATACAGGCAGTGGGCTACAGATAATAATGTTGATATCAGTGTATTTGATAAGGGAGCCAATACAGATTGGTTTAAAGAAATCTCAAGAACAGGAATCAGCCAAAACCACGATTTTTCAGTTTCAGGAGCAGGAACAAATAATAGTTACAGGGTCTCTGTTTCTTATCTGAATCAGGAAGGTGTTATGAAGGACAACTATCAGGAGCGAATAAATACCAGGTTTTCAATAAATCAGAAAGCTTTGAAAGATAAGTTAGATATTAATATATCGGGAGGCCTCAACCAGAGGGACTATCAGGCTACCACAACTTACAATTTTGTTCTGGCTTATAATGTGGTGCCTACCATTCCGGTAAAAAATAGTGACGGAACATGGTGGGATTCTGATGAATATGACCAGGGCAACCCGGTCAGGAATATGACTAACAATTCGGCACCGAGAAAAACAAGCCTGATATTTGTAAATGGAAAAGCAGATCTGAAAATTACAAACAGTTTAACGGCAGGAATAAATTTTTACAAGGAACGCAACTCATACGATGCCAGCAACTACTCTGATTCACAGACACGTCAGGGAAGAGCAACTACAGGATTTGCATCGCGTTCTTCTTCCACAAGTGACAAAACTCTTATTGAAACAACCTTAAATTATGCAAAGAAGTTTGGCAAGAACGATGTAAGTCTTCTGGGAGGTTATTCTTATGAAGATTACTACTACCAGTCAGCCTTTG
>JANNKF010000412.1:0-3488 GCA_031396165.1 Bacteroidales bacterium
TTGGTTCACATCCTCATGTACTTCAGAAGATGGTATGGGTTAAAAACCAGCCGGAGGGGAAGGATGGGATAGTGGTTTATTCTCTGGGTAATTTCATCTCCAACCAGAGAAAACCAAAAACTGACGGTGGCTCAATGGTTAAGATAGAATTTACCAGAGAGGGGGAATCTTTTAAAATTTCTAATGCCGGTTATTATCTCACATGGGTCTATACTCCTATCGAAAAATACAGAAAGAAATTCTTCATACTGCCATGTTCCGGATTCGAAAATAATTATTCATTTTTTGAAAAACCTGCTGACTGGCTCCAGATGAAGAAATTCATAAATGATTCCAGGGAACTGTTAAATAAACAAAATGCTGGCATAAACGAGTATATTTATAATGGAACATCGTGGTTGTTAAATAATTAACAGTAAAAATACTAATCGTGGCGATTTTTTTAGCCACCAAGACGCCAAGACGCCAAGCGTTTCAAAACTGTAATTATCAACATGTTATTCTTGGTGCAACTTAGTGTCTTAGCGCCTTGGTGGCTAAAAAGGATTTCTTAAATAGTTTATTTTATTTTTATATGGTACTGACCTTACTTAATTCGATTTTTATAAATATAATTGCATAAGATTTGGAAACAAGCCTGAACCTTGTCAGATGAATGATTCAATAGCTCTTCTTTCTGCAACTGCAATATCGTTGGGTTTTATTCATACCATACTCGGACCCGATCATTATCTTCCTTTCATCCTTATCAGTCAGGCTAAAAAATGGTCTCTTAAAAAAACGATGGTTATCACATTTCTCTGTGGACTGGGTCATGTGTTGAGTTCAGTGGTACTGGGCCTGCTGGGAATAGTGGTTGGAATTTCTGTAACAAAACTTGTATCAGTAGAATCATTCAGGGGAAATATTGCAGCTTGGTTGTTCATTGCCTTCGGACTCGTATATATGATAATCAGCATAAGGAATCTCATAAGGAAAAAGAAACACACACACTCACATTTTCATATGGGTGGGGAGAAACACGATCATGAGCATGATCATCAAAACGAACACACTCATATCCACCAGGATGAAGTAGTAAAAACAACACCATGGGTACTTTTTCTGATTTTTGTATTCGGTCCCTGTGAACCTCTTATTCCTATACTTATGTACCCGGCTGCAGAGAACAATATTTCAGGTGCAATTATTGTTTCCGTTCTATTTTCAGTTGTTACAATTGCAACCATGATGTCGGTTGTAGTTGCATTCAAACTCGGTCTAAACAAGATCAACCTTAAACCTGTTGAGAAATACAGTCACCTTATCGCGGGAGCAATGATTTTCTTTTCCGGTCTCGCAATTCAGTTCCTCGGACTTTAATATTTAATGATTAGCTTTGCATAAAATTATCAGCCGGTGATGAACTACGATTATAATACACAGAGAAAAAGGATGGCTTTGCCTGAATATGGAAGGAATGTCCAGAAAATGGTGGACCATATCAAGACAATTGAGGACAGGGATGAGCGAAACCGTGCGGCCAAGACAATCATACAGATTATGGGCAACCTTAATACTCATCTGCGCGATGTAGGTGATTTCAAGCATAAATTATGGGATCATCTGGCTCTTATTGCAAATTTTGACCTTGATATCGATTCACCTTATCCTGTTCCGGAACCAGAAAAATTTGTTGAGAAGCCCAAACAGGTCCCTTATAAACTGAAAGACATAAGGTTTCTGCACTATGGCCGGATCATTGAACTTATGATTGATGCAGCCTCCAATATGGAAGACGGAGAGGAAAAAGAATACTTTACCACTCTGATAGTCAATCAGATGAAAAAATCATATATAACCTGGAACAGAGGTCAGGTAGCCGATGAAGTGATCATAAATGATATGAAATTACTATCCCGTGGCAGGCTTAAAATGACCGATGGTGTAAGAATTCTTGAAATAAGGGAACTTATACCTCCTGTAAAAAGAAAACCAACAGGTAATAAACCTCATGGAAAACAAATGAATAAACCCTTTAATAAGAAAAAAGGATATAGCAGACATTAATGGGTACATTTGTTGTTCATGGCGGCCATCCACTGCATGGTGAGATAACACCTCAAGGCGCAAAAAATGAAGCGTTGCAGGTTATTTGTGCTGTTCTCCTTACCCCCGAAAAAATTACAATAAAGAACATTCCTGATATCAGTGATGTTAATAAGCTGATAGAACTGATTGGCTCAATGGGTGTTAAGATCACCCGTGAGGCTGACTCCATTTACAGCTTTGAAGCAATAGAAGTAAATCTTGACTATCTGCAAACGAGTGAATTCAGAGCACAGAGTTCGAGCCTGAGAGGTTCATTGATGATTGTTGGGCCACTCCTTGCCAGATTTGGTAAGGCATTTATTCCCAAACCCGGTGGAGACAAAATTGGAAGACGACGGGTAGATACACATTTCATCGGATTTCAGAAACTCGGAGCACGATTCGAGTTTGATTCAGACGACCCTTTCTTCAAAGTTGAAGCCCCTTCATTAACAGGAACTTACATGCATCTTGATGAAGCCTCTGTTACAGGTACTGCCAATATTATTATGGCAGCAGTACTCGCAAAAGGCCGTACAACAATATACAATGCCGCATGCGAACCCTACATTCAGCAATTATGCAGAATGCTGGTATCCATGGGCGCTAAGATTGAAGGCATAGGATCAAATCTTCTTTATATCGATGGAGTCACCGGACTAACAGGTTGTACTCACACAATCCTGCCCGATATGATAGAAATAGGATCATTTATCGGTATGGCAGCCATGACATCCTCTGAGATCACAATTAAAAATACATCTTATGACAGTCTCGGAATTATCCCCGACGCATTCCGACGGCTGGGGATCAAACTCGAGAGACGGGGGGATGATATATATATTCCTCAGCAGGACCATTATGAAATCGAAACATTCATCGATGGTTCCATTATGACCATTGCCGATGCTATCTGGCCCGGGCTAACTCCCGATCTGCTAAGTGTGTTTCTGGTTACTGCCACTCAGGCGAAAGGTGCTGTGCTGATCCATCAGAAAATGTTTGAAAGCCGCCTCTTCTTTGTCGATAAATTAATTGATATGGGTGCCCAGATAATTCTTTGTGACCCGCACAGGGCAACTGTTATCGGCCAGGACAGGAGATTCAGGCTGAAAGGAACTGTTATGTCTTCACCCGATATCAGGGCAGGCGTTGCCCTGCTCATAGCTGCTCTCTCTGCTGACGGGAAAAGCACCATTCACAATATCGAACAGATCGACAGAGGGTACCAGAATATCGACAAGCGGCTAAATGCACTTGGGGCGGATATTCAACGGATCTGAGGGAAATTACGGTTTTACGGCATGACGGCTTTACGGCATTGTTGCCTTTATGCCGTTACGCCTTAATGCCGTTACACCGTTATACCCCCTCTTCCCTGTCAATTTGTCAACATCCCGACCTTGGCAGGTAATTTG
>JANNKF010000453.1:0-7204 GCA_031396165.1 Bacteroidales bacterium
TGCCAAAACAAGTTACCAGAGGAAAGAGTATAACAGAGGAAACATTACCTACGAGAATACTCTCAACAGGCTGGAAATAAAATTCGGGTTCAGATTCTGATGACAATCGATTTCCGGGAGGAACTCAGGAAGTTCGCTCCATTACATAAATATTTTATCGGAATAGATTCCGACGGGTGTGTTTTTGATTCGATGGAAGTTAAGCAAAAGGAATTTTTCATACCCAATGCCCTGAAGCACTTCGATCTATATTCAATATCTGAGGTTTTGCATGAGACATGGGAGTTTGTAAATCTCTATTCAATTTACCGGGGGAGTAACAGGTTCATTTCGATAATAAAAGTATTTGATCTGCTGAATGAAAATCAGGATGTAAAGGATGCGGGGTGTGCTTTACCTGATATGACATCATTGAAAAAATGGGTTAAAACGGAAAACAGACTCGGTAATTCAACCCTGAGGAAATATTTCGAAGCAAATTATGATAGAGATCTTGAGAAAGTTGTCAGATGGACTGAGGCAATTAATGAAGATATATCACTTCATTTAAAGAAGATCCCTCCCTTCCCCCAAGCAACGGAGGCAATCAAAAAGGCCTCGGCTGTTGCAGATATTGCAGTTGTATCACAAACACCTCTTGAGGCACTTGAACGCGAGTGGAAAGAGAATGATCTCAGAAAATATGTCAGGTTAATTGCGGGTCAGGAACACGGGACAAAGAGTGAGCACCTGGCAATTACTGCAAAAGGGAAATATCCTGACATCAGGATTCTTATGATCGGCGATGCAAAGGGAGATATGGATGCTGCAATAAACAACGGGATCCTTTTTTATCCTGTTATCCCGGGAAATGAAGATAAATCCTGGGAAATTTTTAATAAAGAAGGCCTGGAAAAGTTTATAACCAATACATTTTCAGGAGCATATCAAAATAGTCTTATGACAAAGTTTATCAGGTCATTACCAGACAAACTCTAATATCCTTCCGTTATAATCCGACAAGTGGTTTCTGCATGATAAAACTGAAGTAGATCATGTTTCCGCTCTCAAACTGTTTGTAAACAACAGAGTTTTTGACCCCTGCGAATTCCCTGAACTGCTTTATAAATGGTTTCGGAACATGCTTCGAAATGGTTTTCATGCGACGATCATGGTCCTCATCAAGTGCTTTGATAACATTTGGAGTAATATCTCTTCTTTTCAGAATATTCATTCCCGAGGCGGAAATCTGTTTTTCAAGTTGAGCTATTTCACCCGGTTCTCTGAAATCGGTATAAAGAAAGTGGCCACCCGGCCTCAAAACCTTATTTACTCCGGCAAGAAATTTGTCCATCGAATCGTAGCAATGCGACGACTCAACATTTATAACTGCATCGAATGAATCTTTCTTGAATGGCAGATTTTCTGCATCTCCCTCAACGAAATTAAGTCCGGCAGATGCATGGTTTTTATTGCAAAGTTTTACTGCTGCGCCTGAAAAATCGAGTCCCACCATTCTATCAGGTTTGTGGTATTTCTTTATCATAGATGCTCCGCCACCCCTGCCGCTTCCAACCTCCAGAATACTTTTATTCTCAAGCTCAATCTCCGCAGCCAGGTGGTTATATAGCTGATATGAAAGACGCTGTCCTTCGTCATCAGTATCAAGATCAGCAAATATATCTTCTCCGTTTATATGCGCATAACCATAATTCATATAGGTCCATTCGTCCTGTTTAATGAACCGACCCATTGCCTGATACATCCATTTTCGGGTAATTTTTCGAAATCCAGGAATAGAAGAGCACAGCTTAAGATAAATTCTTATCAGTATTGATGTCATTATATTTCCCCGTCATTAGTAGGAAACAAATGTACCTTTAAATGTTAAAAAACAAAGCCTTTATGACAGATATAATCAAAAAAGTGAATTTGAATATTTTTTAGTATATTAGGGAAATATTAGCGCTTCATGTATAAATAAAATAAAAACGGAGGTAAAATATGGCTGTTGAATATCTTTGCAAAATCTGTAAGGGAAATCTAAAAGTAAAAACTTCTCTCGTTCTTGCTGCATCAAAAACCAACAGTTCTGAACGGGGACTGATTTTCCTGAATCCTGAAATAGGGAACTATACCACTACAACAAATCCTGCATTTAAAATTGAAAAGGGAGCGAAGTACATATATACATGCCCGATATGCCTTTCCCAATTAAACAGTGCGAAGTATAATCACCTTGTAAGGATTATTATGGTTGATGACGCCGGAAAGTCATATGACATTTACTTCTCAGACATTGCAGGTGAAAAGTGCACTTTTAAGATCAGGGGATCAAAAATTGAAAAACAGGGACCTGATTCCAAAAAATATGATAAATATTTTGAGGTTCCCGAGGAAGACAGAAAGTACCTGTAATTTTACGTTACTCCGGTTTTTATTGGTTCAACCGGCACCATTATATCAACCCTGGTACCTGAAGCATCTCCTTTCATATCGTAAAGGTCTGTTAAAGTTAATGTTATAGCCTTTTTATTCATCTGATTCAGGATATCATAAAACTCTCCGATCAGTTTTAAGCCTTTTCCGGTTGAAGTGCTTTTTCCGTAGGATTTTTCGCGACCAATTCCATTATCCTCTACTGACAATTTCAGGTAATCATCCTCTCTTCGAATAATAATCCGAAGAATTCCGTCACTGGCACAAGGCATTAATCCATGTTTTATTGCATTTTCAGCAAAAGTCTGTAAAACTAGTTTTGGCACTCGCTCCAGTTGTGTTACTCCCTCCCCTATTTCAATAATAAAACTGAATTTCTCGCCAAACCTCATCTTTTCCAGCTCGAGGTAATTTGTAACAAATTCAAGTTCTTCTCCCAGAGTTCTGTAGATACGTTCTGCATCGTTAAGCATGCAACGGAGCAACATTGTAAACTTGTTCATATAATCGTATGCTTTCTGCCTGTCTTCAAGGTATAAAAGTGAAGCAATTGAGTTTAGGGTGTTAAATGTAAAATGAGGATCAAGTTGTGACTTAATACCCTGTAGCTGAAGAGTTAACAAACGTTGCTTTAATCTCTCCTTCTGCTGAACCTGAAAAGTATTTATTTTGTTTATCAAACTAATGAACAAAACCAGAAAGAGATAAGTTCCGGGATACATAAGATAACCCAGATAAAAGAAGTTGTTTTTTTCAACCTCGATAAAATATGAATTTCGATTTGAAGCCATGTGCAGGCTATGTTTGTCATCCAAAGTCAACCGATGGGAAAAAGTTAATCCAGACTCTGTTGAATCCAGTTTTGTTTCCGCTAATACCTGTAAATTGCTTCTTAAAACAACCATCCTTCCTTCACTCTCAGAGAACAGAAAGAATTCCTTTTCACTGTCAAAATCGATATCTTCAACATATGTCTCGTAACTGGAATTAAAGGGTGATTCAATCTTATTAATTATCTCAAGTTTTTCATTCAATTCAAGCAATTCCTTTTCCAGAATGAAGATCCTGTCACCAATTTCAGAATTTAAAACATTTAAACTGACTGTACTGTTGAAACCAAAGTCAGTATATAGACGTTCCTTAATTTTTGCTCCGTCTAAGGAGTATATCATTATCCGTGGTTCAAGTATAGAGGTGTCGGCACTATTAGTATTATGGTTGAGTACATAACCCCTGAAACCACTAACAGAATATGAGTTTATATTAAGCTTATTTGTAAGTCCGGGGAATTCCACCGGTGGAAATTCAAGATCCAGCTGCTCATTAAAAACCATCAGCCAGGTGCTATGGTCTGATAATGGTGTTGGAGTTTTATAATTCCCTGATGCACTCATAAATCCAAAAAGTTCTGGTTTATTATCGTTATCAACATCCTTAAGATTAGCAAAATGACAATTTACCCCCAGGAATTGACTGGACTTCAGATCATTATTAGGAATGTCAAAATAGTATACAAATCTTGGCTCCAATGCAAAACCCGTTGTTAATGAAAAATAGAACTCTTTGAATTGATCATGGTTAACGTCATAAAAACCTGCCGGATACAGAATAGTTGTAATTGTATTATTCACAATCTTTAACCTGGTAATAAAGATCCTGTCTTGTCTAACTCCTTCAGGATCGAGAAACTCATTAATATTCAGAAATAATGAATCGTTGCTATAAGAGAAGACATAAATCTCTTCATAACTGTCGTTATCGTAGTTACCAAAGTAACAATCAGATAAACGCGGGTGGAGAGAATCCCTGAAATTCCATTGATCATAAATTCGATGATTGTTATCAAGTACAATTACATGATAATATGGATCTCCCTTACCCTGTCCAACCACTTCTGAAATACCATCCGAATCCAGATCAACATAAACCTCATTTTTGAACTGTTTTCCTTCTTCTTCAATTTTTAAGGTGTACCGTAATCCAATTGCCGGAAGAAACAACATTATAATTATGGCAGGCAGAGCAGCCAGAAACCATGGGGAATAAAGAACTTTTCGGAATATAACAACCCATTTCATCATTTTGTCATTTCGAGAACTCTGAGATGAGGTTTTGGAAGTTTTATTATAACAGATTCTCCTTCCCTGACAAGCGTTATTGAACTATTCTTCCTGTCGAGCATTGTGATGAACTCAAAATTAATTATGTAGGATCTCCCGACTCTGATAAAGCCGTTACCAGGGAGCATTTCTTTAACTTTTCCGATATTTAACGAACACAGGTGTTGTTTGATTCCTGTACAGATAAAAGTATAGTTCCCATCAGCTTTGCAGTATAGAATTGATGCAGGATTAATAAAGAAAGTACCGGTCCGCGTATTGACCCTGATCCTTGAAATTGAATCCTTTTGTATTGTATTACTGATCTGTTTTTCTTTTTGGTCTGCCTCCCCCTTAAGCTCAATAAAACGGCTTATGCAGTGCTTAAGGTCTTTACGGTTAACCGGTTTTAATAAATAATCAAATGCCTGGTTTTTAATGGCTTTAATAGCATGGTTTTCGTATGCGGTTACAAATACAATTTCAGGATTCTGAAATGTCTGCTTAAGTTCGGTGATAAAACTAAAGCCATCCTTACCCGGCATTTTAATATCCAGAAAAACTATGTCGGGATCGAACAGTTTCATCTCGGAGATTGCAGAATTAACTGATGGAGCAGTTCTGATTTCTTTAAAAAATGCAGTCTCTTCCAAAAGTTTACTCAGCAATTTCCTGGCACTCTCTTCATCATCAACGATCAGGGCACTCAGCTGTTGAACCATAAATCAAACACTTTAGACTTTTCACGATAAATGTACAAAAAGATATCATATATCGATAATTGAAATATTTTTTTAATGATTCAGTGTAATCAGTATCAGTGAATAATCTTACTTTTGACGGCAGGAAATTTAATTAAAATCTTTACCCGTATGAAAATTGATGTAAACCAGAAAGCTGCAGACAATATCCGGATACTGGCCATGGCAATGGTGGAAAAATCAAAATCAGGTCACCCGGGCGGTGCTATGGGCGGGGCTGATTTTATACATATACTTTTTTCTGAATTCTTGAATTTTGACCCTAATGATCCTGCGTGGATCAACCGTGACCGGTTTTTCCTCGATCCAGGACATATGTCGCCGATGCTTTACTCGATACTGACACTCACAGGGCATTTTACAACCGACGAGCTGAAAAGCTTCCGTCAATGGGGAAGCCCGACACCGGGTCACCCTGAACTTGACATAATGCGGGGAATAGAGAACACTTCAGGACCACTGGGACAGGGGCACACAATGGCAGTAGGTGCAGCAATTGCTGAAAGATTTCTTGTGGCAAGGTTTGGAGATCTGTTTACTCACAAAATCTACACATATATCTCTGATGGGGGAGTTCAGGAAGAGATTTCTCAGGGTGCAGGTCGACTTTCAGGTTTCCTAGGGCTCAGCAATCTTATAATGTTTTACGATTCTAATGATATTCAGCTGTCGACTGAGACCAATGCGGTAACTATTGAAGATACTGCAATGAAATACACCTCCTGGGGCTGGAATGTGATTAAAATTGATGGCAATGACCAGGCGCAATTAAGAAGAGCACTTTCAGATGCAAATTCAGAAAGCCGAAAACCCACGATCATAATTGGGAAAACCATTATGGGAAAAGGGCTTCTTGATAATGATGGGAAAAGTTTTGAAAGAAAGACATCTACTCATGGCATGCCTGTAAGCGAAGCTGGCGGATCGTATGAAAAATCACTTGTAAATCTGGGTGCAAATATATCTGATCCGTTTACAATTTTTGATGAGGTGAAAGATCTGTACAAGAAGATCCTCAAAGAGAAAAGTGATGCTGCAGAAAACTGGAAGAAATCAAAATCAGAATGGGCCCTTAAAAATCTTGAACTGAATAAAAAGCTTATCGACTTTTTTGAATGCAACCTACCCGAAATAGATTATAAGGCAATCCAGCAAAAGGAAGGATCGGCTACAAGAGCTGCCTCTGCTACAATGCTTAGCCTTTATGCGACAAAAATAGAAAACATGATTGTGGCCTCAGCCGATCTTGCAAATTCAGATAAAACAGATGGCTTCCTTAAAAACACACATCCTTTTAAAAATGGTGATTTTACCGGAGCTTTTCTGCATGCGGGTGTCTCTGAGCTTACTATGGCAGCAATTATGAATGGTATGGCTCTGCACGGTGGAGTAATTCCTGCATGCGGCACTTTCTTCGTCTTTTCGGATTACATGAAACCTGCAGTGAGGCTCGCCTGTCTAATGCGTTTGCCAGTAAAATTTATCTGGACACATGATGCCTTCAGAGTAGGTGAAGACGGACCTACTCATCAACCTGTTGAACAAGAGGCACAATTGAGACTTATGGAGCACATAAAAAACCACCATGGGGAAAACAGTATGGTTGTGCTAAGACCGGCAGACGGTACCGAAACAACAGTAGCCTGGAAAATGGCTCTTGAAAACAAAAAGACCCCGACTGCATTAATATTGTCGAGACAAAATATAAAGGATCTTCCTTCAGATACCAATAACCGGTATTCTGATGCACTAAAATCTTATAACGGAGCATATATAGTTCAGGATTGCCAGGGAAAACCAGATATAATACTGATTGCCAGTGGGTCAGAAGTTGCAACACTGATTGAAGGAGCAGTGCTTTTAAGAAAAGATAACCTGAAAGTCAGGATTATTTCAGCTCCGTCCGAAGGTTTATACCGGAATCAG
>JANNKF010000021.1:0-15072 GCA_031396165.1 Bacteroidales bacterium
ATATACCAGACCGGTATTTTTCCGTTATGGAATGGATTGAAATCAATTTTCAAATTGTTTTTGTAAAATTAATGGTAATTTATGATATATTCAACCGGGGAAAAGAATCTAAATTTAAATAGAATTATGCAGGGAAAATTACTTAGGTATTTCATTGTTATTATCTGTCTAAGTATTTATACATCATCGTTTTCGCAGGAAACAAAAGTTAAGTCAGGAGCTGTAAAGGAAATAATTGATTCTCTGAAAAAGAACGGGGTGATTTTTAATTACGAGGTTAAAAAACCCCAAATCACCCTTTCAAAGGAGCAGGCGATCAGATTTTTGCAACAGAGAGTACAGCCACATTACTGGAATGATACTAAAGATCCCCTCAGGGTCGCACTCAATCAGTTGATTTTTGAGGCATCACATCCTGAATATGATTCAGCAGCCTATCTTTTAAGCAGATATCCATATGACTCACTGAGTATTCCATGGGATAAATTCTATATTTGGGAACCGCTAAGACTTAAAATTCCGGTTGTTTCTCCGCCATCTTTCCCATTACAGGCCGATTCGGCAATGAAGTCAGATACTCTGGGAATAACAAATATATCAGACACAATTACGGCAATTTCAGTTCCCCGGTTGCCTCTTGCAACCATTACTCCGCCCTCAGGATTAAAAGATACTACAATTATGGTAGTTATTGATACCCTGAGTGAGGTAACATCTTCTGTTTCAGCCTTTCCATTCAGATATTTTGAATTTCCGTACCAGGGAGATTCAATTCAGACGGCTGTAATGCTTCTGATGAATTATCTTGAAAAACGTGATTCTTCGATTCTTCGTTTTACAGGGATAAATAGTGCAATTATACCCGTCTGGATAAACACAAAAACTGACAGGATGACCAGATTCTGGCTGAAAAATGAGCTATCTGATTCAGTAACAATATGGGTTGGGAATCCTTCAAGAAATACTATCGGACTTTATCTGGAACAGGGTGTTAATTTCAGGAGACCGGTAAAACAGGGCAATTATTCCGATGCAAAAATCAATGTACAGGCACTTGATAATTCTAAGTTGCTCAATGCCCGCAAGATAGTAGTAAAACCACAATATTGGAAATACCGAACAGAAGCTTCATTCGTATTTAGTCAGTCAGCCCTTTCAAACTGGGTCAAAGGGGGCGAAAATAGTGTCTCTACTGCTCTGGATATTACAGGATATGCCGATTATGTTAACAAGGAGCTGAAGGTATCGTCAAATAATTTTGCCAGGTTAAAACTAGGGTTTCTTAAATCCGGAAAAAACGATGTCAGAAAAAATCTTGACCTTATAGAAACCAACTCAAAGCTGAATCATAAAGCCTTTGGGAAGTTTGATTTCAGTGCGATATTATTATTCAAGACTCAGGTAGCCCCCGGCTTCACATATAAAAAGGATGCTCTAGGAATAGAGGAAAGGACTATGGCTTCGAAGCTAATGAACCCCGCTGTACTTACTCTGGGTTTTGGTCTGGATTATAAACCAAACAAAAATACATCAATAAATTTTTCTCCATTATCATATAAAGGCACTTTCGTAACTGATACCGCTACAATTGACCAGACAAAATATGGTGTTGCGACAGACAGAAAGTCAAAGAATGAGCCGGGTGCCAGTTTTATGATTTCAAATATCTTTAAACCGGTCGGTAATGTTTCGATTACCAACAGACTTCAACTGTTTACTAATTATATCAATAACCCCCTGAATATTGATGTCGACTGGGAAATGATAGCAGTTATAAACCTTAACTGGTTCACAGACATCCGATTTAATTCTCACCTGATTTTTGATGATGATACAAAAACTGTTGAGATTGATGAAGATGGTATACAGAAGAAGACTGCACGGATCCAGTTTAAGGAGATGCTGGGATTATCGCTGGTATTCAGATTCTGAAGTCAGAAGTCAGAAGACGGAAGACCGAAGATCGAAGACCGAAGACCGAAGACGGAAGACCGAAGACGGAAGTTACAAGATATATTCCTTAAGCCTGTTGCCTGTCGCCTGTCGCCTGTCGCCTGTCGCCTGTCGCCTGTCGCCTGTTGCCTGTTGCCTGTTGCCTGTCGCCTGTCGCCTTGGTTTTATAGTTCTTTCTGGTAAATCCTGAATTTCTTAACCACCTGACAGCCGATTCTTTCGTATTCACTCCTCATCTTGGTATTGTTTTCGAGAACAAGATGACTGTCAATAGTATCCATTTTATGTTTTATCCCTGATTGAAGTATTTTCACACCCATTAGCACATCAAGACCCTTACCACGGTAATCCTTCTTAACCCCGCCAAGCATCATCAACAGTTTTTTTGATTTCCTCGAGTCGCTGAGGATTTTCAGTATACCGAAGGGGAAGAGTTTGCCTTTTGCATCCCGGATACCCTTACTGAAATCGGGCATACCTACAGCGAAACCCACTAGTTCTCCATTAACCGTTTCAATAAGTTTAATGAATTTTGGATCGAGGATCGGCAGGTATCTGGCAGCAAAATCTTTCTTCTCATTATCATTTAGGGGTACAAAACCATAAATTTCAGCAAATGTCTGATTCATAAGCTCAAGTACACTAATAATATATGGTTTTAGCTCTTTTTTGGAATTGAACTCGATAATTTTATACTCCTTGCTGTTCTCCATCCTCGACAGCACTTTTTCATAGATCAGGGGAAATTTTTCAGGCAACTTTCCCAGGTAGTTTACAAGATCAATTTTCTTTTCATATCCCTCACCGTCAAGAAGCAGTGGCAAGTATGCCGAATTGTTAGGACTGGTCATAAACTGTGGAAATTCAAATCCTTCAATCTGGAACCCCTGAGGGTCTTTGTCGGAGAATCCAAGTGGGCCAATTATCCTGGTCATTCCTCTCTCCTTCAGCCACTTTTCAACTGTTGATAAAAGTGTGTGAAATACCTCTTTGTCGTCATAACACTCCATGAAACAGAAACGACCATGATTCTCATTGTTGATTGTGTTATACCTGTTGTTTATTATTCCCATTATCCTGCCTACAGGTTTGTCATCCCTGTAAGCGAGTAACAGGATTGCATCGGCATATTTATATGATTTATTCTTTTTCTTATCATATAACTCCCACTCATCCATGTATATAGGTGGCAACCAATTTGGCTCATTCCTGTGCACTTTTTCAGGAAGATAAATAAAATCCCGCCGGTCCTTTTTTGTAATGACCTCTTTTATAACCAATTCACCCATATATCTTTTTTTTGATATTGACAGCAACAAAAATATACTTATTTAAATATTCTTTTGGAAATATAATTGAAATAATTGAATCAATACTTTTTTTTGCCATCATGGCACAAAGGATCAATAAGAAAACTCTTCTGATTCATTGTTATTTTATTAACAGATCGAGTATAATGAAAATGGCAAAAAGAATGCTTGCAATGCCATTGGTGGTGCCAAATGCAATGGTCACTTTACTGAGATCATCATGTTTTACGATGAGGTGCTGATAAACTAAAAGGGAGGTAAAAATCGCAGCCCCGATCCAAAACAGATACCCGCCGGCACAAGTATAGCCTGCAGCAAGTACCAGCAAAAAAGTTATTATGTGAACAAGTGAGGAGATCCTCAGAGCCCTTTTTCTGCCAGTTGAGGAGGGAAGCGAATGCAGGTTATTTGATTTATCAAAATCGTCATCCTGAAGGGCGTATATTATGTCGAATCCGCTTACCCATGTAAGTACAATAAACGAATAGATAAGAGGTGTGAGGCTGAAAGTGCCTGTCACTGAGATGTATGCACCAATAGGAGCAAGGCTGAGGCCCAGTCCCAGAATAAAATGGCAAAGAGAAGTAATCCTTTTGGTAAGACTGTAACCCAGAATTATCAGCAGCGCTACAGGAGAAAGAAAGAGAGTAAGCCGGTTGATAAATGCGGTGGCAACGATAAAAAGGATTGCATTGATAATAACAAATGCCGAAGCTGCCCCTGATCCGATTACCCCGGCAGGAATTTCCCTGCTTTTTGTTCTCGGATTAAGGGCGTCAAACCTCCTGTCCGCAAGCCTGTTAAAGCCCATAGCTGCATTCCTTGCAAATATCATACATAGAATAATGAGCAACAACAGTTTAATATTGAAATCATATTTCTCTTCTGCGACAGCTAGTGAGAATCCTATAAGTGCAAAGGGCATGGCAAATACAGTATGACTGAATTTTACCAGAGAGAGGTAATTTTTAAAAGATCTGAATAGTACACTCATTTATCAAGAAGCTTACGGTAGGTTTCGTAGTTATCATCGCCAAATGCGACGAATATCACCCTTTTGGGATAGCTGTTTTTTGACAAAAATCTCTTTGTCTCTGTAACGGCTATAAATGCTGCCAGATCCAGAGGGAATCGGTAAATCCCTGTTGAAATACCGGGGAATGCTATTGTTTTTATTTTGTTTTCTTTTGCCAGAGCAAGACATGACTGATAACATGATGCCAGAGTTTCCGGTTCGTCGCGATGACCACCGTGCCATACTGGTCCTACTGTATGAATAACATGTTTGGCCTTAAGTCTGTACCCGCCTGTTATCTTAGACTTACCTGTTTCACATCCATGAAGTTCCAGACATTCGGCAAGAAGCTCCGGTCCTGCAGCACTATGAATTGCACCATCAACTCCTCCGCCTCCAAGAAGCGAAGTGTTGGCTGCATTCACAATTGCATCAACCTCAAGCCTGGTAATATCCCCTTTTCTCAGTTCAACTCTTTTTTTAAACATTACCTGATCTGTGCATTAAGTTCTTTCTCATAGGCCCGAACCAGATTTGCCATTACTTTTTCTATGCTCTTGTCGGTAAGTGTTTTCAGATCATCGCGTAAGATAAAACTTACAGCATACGACTTTTTGTTCTTCCCAAGACTGTCACTCTCATAAACATCGAAGAGATTAACCTCCTGTAAAATATTCCTTTCGGTTTTATTGGCAATCTCCCTGACCTGACTGAATTTAACACCACTGTCGAGCAGAAGGGCGAGATCCCTTCTAACTGCCGGATATTTTGGAAGCTCATTGAATGAGATTTTATGAGTCCTGATGGTTTTTAAAAGCAGGTCCCAATCAATATGCCCGTAATAAACCTCCTGACCGATATCAAATCCGGCAAGATAGCTCTTTGAGATCCGGCCAGCTTCAGCAATGACTTTATTATTAATGACATATGTTAATGATTCAGCAAAATATTTTTTGTCGCTTTCCCCGGTAGTTAAACTTTCAGTCTTTAACCCCAACCGTGAGAGTATCATTTCCACAGCTGATTTTATATGGAAGAAATCAGTTTGATTAGTCTTACTGTTCCAGCTAAGACTTTCTTTATTTCCTGAAATAAACAGGTCGAGTGATGCTTTTTCAAGGTAATCTTTTGGTTTTGGGTTTATCTCGACAGATTTTCTGAAAAAATAGCAGTGTCCGAATTCATATAATTTAAGATCAGGATTTTGTCTGTTCAGGTTCCAGCTTACCGAACTTAACCCGCCATAGAGAAGTGACTGCCTCATGGCATTAAGATCGGAACTCAGCGGATTGGCAAGAATCACAAGTTCATCTTTTGAAAAATCGGCACTCTGTTCATACCAGGCAGCCGGATTAAGTGAATTGCACATAATTTCCGAAAACCCATTTGCTGAGAGCATATCGGAAATCGTATTTACAATTTTCTCTTTATCAGGTTTTTCCGGATAAGTAAGAGTTGAATTTACATGATTGCTGATGGCTACATTGTTGTATCCGTAAATTCTGAGGATCTCTTCAATTATATCAGCCTCTTTTTTGACATCCACACGGTACGCAGGGATCTCGAGGAGAAGATTATCATTCGATTCAGAAATAACTTTAATATCGAGAAGTAAAAGGATTTTTTTAATAGTATCAGGTTCTATTCTTTTGCCAATTAATCTGTTAATATTGTAATAGTTAGCTTCTATCACTGCTCTTTTTACAGGATTACTGTAAACGTCAACTATTTCTGAAGAAATTTTTCCTCCCGCCATTTCTTTTATCAGCATTGCAGTTCTTTTCAGTGCCCAGGGAGTAATTTCCGGGTCAGCACCTCTTTCAAACCGGAAAGAAGCATCAGTTTTCAAACCGTGCCTTTTTGATGTTTTACGTATCGCTACAGGATTAAAATATGCACTCTCCAGGAATATATTATTAGTTGTACCTGTTACCCCTGATTTAATTCCGCCGAAAACTCCTGCGATACACATTCCCTCTTTCGGATTGCATATCATCAGGTCTTTGGACGAAAGGTTTCTTTCAACAGAATCAAGTGTAACGAACTTGCTTTTATCAGGAAGATTCTTAATTATCACTCTTTTGCCGTCAATCCTGTCAGCATCAAAGGCATGCAGCGGTTGTCCGGCTTCATGCTGAACAAAATTTGTTATATCAACCACATTGTTAATCGGATTAAGTCCGACAGCCCGAAGCCTGTTTTTAAGCCAATCAGGTGATTCTCCGATTGTTACTCCGCTTATGGTAATTCCGGTATACCGTGGACAATCTGTTGGGTTCTCTACTATTACCTCAAATGGATTCTCCTGATTATCAACCTTAAACCCTGCTACAGACGGAAGCGTGGCTTTTTGGCTCATACCCGAATTCAGATTCAGGTATGCAGCGAGGTCTCTTGCTACTCCAAAATGAGAGCCGCTATCGATCCTGTTTGGTGTTAATCCGATCTCAAAAACGAAATCCTTCTCAATTCTGAAATAACTGCTTGCCGGGGTTCCCGGAACAGCATCCTGCCTGAGGATCATTATCCCTTCATGAGAAGTACCTAATCCCAGTTCATCTTCGGCACATATCATTCCTTCCGATAATTCACCGCGAATCTTCGATTTTTTAATCTCAAGGCTTTCATTACCTTTAAATACCATTGTACCTATTGTTGCAACAGGTACTTTTTGTCCCGCCGCAACATTTGGTGCACCGCACACAATGTGCAGAGGATCAGAACCGCCCACATTAACTGTTGTAACTGAAAGTTTGTCGGCATCAGGATGTTTTTTGCAGGTGAGCACTTCTCCGATTACGACACCTTCAAGCCCACCTTTAACAGAGACCCATTCATCCATGCCTTCAATTTCAAGTCCTATGCCAGTCAGTATCTCTGCTACCTTTGACGGTTCAAGGTCAATTTTCAAATAATCTTTGATCCAGTTGTAAGAAATTTTCATCTTCTGATTGTGCTATAATATTTTCAGTAAGTTGCAAAAGTAAGGATTTTTAAAACATAAGAATTGAAGTAAAGAGAGAAAACAGAATCAGTGTTCTACCTGAAAGAATAATGTGTACGAATAATTGAAGAAATAAATTATTCGTACATTTGTCAGACAAATAGGACATATATGAATAATTTAAAAATAGTTGATCAGAATGTAACACTTGTCGATCTTGTGGAAGATAAACTGCTCGACTATTTCAGGAAAAACACACTGAAGCCCGGGGATGCCATACCAAAGGAGAGGGAACTCGCTGAATCGTTGGGCGTTGCAAGAAGTGTACTGAGAGAAGCATTGAGCAGACTTAAGATGCTTGGGATGATTGAATCGAGAACACGCAGAGGTATGATATTGACCGAACCACATATACTCGGAGGTTTAAAAAGGGTAATTGATCCTTTAATTCTCGGCGAAGAAACACTGTTAAACCTCCTGGGTTTCAGGGTTGCCCTTGAACTGGGGATCTGTAACAATATTTTTGATAACCTTACAGACAGGTATATTGAGGAACTGGAGATCATTGTAAAAAGGGGAGTCACTTTTGCCAATAATTCATATCTGCCAGCCAGTGAGCATGAATTTCATTCAAAGCTTTACGAAATAACAGGTAACAAAACCATTATTCAATTTCAGGAAATAATTTATCCGGTCTCCGTATTTGTCAGGGATAAGTTCAATGACATCTTCGAACCAATAAATGTGGAACTTAAACAAAGAGGGGCAATTATTACCCATAGAGACTTATTGAAATTTATCAAAAAAAGGGACAAAGATGGTTTTCGAAGTGCTCTGGATAAGCATTTTAATCCTTATTACCGTGTCATTTCAGATCATAAATTAAAGAAGTCAGTGTCATAATAACTCATTAAAAAGCATAATTATGAAAAAGCAATTTTTAAGCGGATTTATAGCCGCACCATTTACTCCTCTTTCAGCTTCCGGGGAGGTCAATCTCAAGCCCATCGGGGAGTATGCAAAACACCTTATTTCCTCCAATGTATCAGGAGCTTTTGTGTGTGGAACAACAGGAGAGGGGTTATCACTGACAACAGAGGAAAGAAAGAACGTTCTGACTGAATGGGTTAATTGTTCCGAGGGTAAGCTAAAGGTAATCTGTCATGTAGGAGGTAATTGTCTTCCTCAGAGTATTGATCTGGCTGCTCATGCTCAGGAAATGGGAGCAGATGCTGTTGCAGCTTTTTCTCCTTCATTTTTCAAACCCGGTAATGCCGCGGAGCTTGTTTCCTTTATGGCACCTATAGCCGCAGCTGCCCCGGGTATCCCGTTCTATTTTTATCATTTTCCTTCGCTAACGGGTGTCAGTATTCCTGTAATTGATATACTGGCTGAGGCAGAAAAGCTGATTCCCAATTTTACAGGTGTAAAATTCACACATTTTGACCTCTATGATATGCAGCAATGCATTGCATTTGGCAACGGGAAGTATGAAATATTACATGGATATGATGAAATGTTGCTTTGCGGTTTGAGCCTCGGGATAAATTCGGCTGTTGGAAGTACTTATAATTATATACCTTCATTATATCATAAAATAATAAACGCATTCAATAAGGGAGAAATGGAACTGGCCAGAGAGTACCAGCAGATCTCAGTAAAAATTGTCCGGGTGTTGATAAAGTATGGTGGAGGTGTTCGGGCAGGGAAAGCTATTATGGACTTGATAGGAATTGACTGCGGCCAGTGCCGGTTACCAATCAGAAGCATTACGGATGCAGAAAAAGCCTCAATGAAAAAGGAACTTACCGAGGCAGGATTTTCTGGATTCATTAATTAGGACGATGTTAAAATGCTAAAAATTAGTATATTATGAAGAAAGTAGTTTTTTTCTCCTTCACGTTCATTATATTATTATTATCCGGAATGACCGGTTCCGGAAATCTGTGGGGACAAAAGCGGACGGACCAGATTCTCTGGAAAGCGGGTATGGGAAAATATAAAAATTACAGGATCCCATCAATAATTGTCACGCAAAAAGGCACCCTTCTTGCATTCTGCGAAGGAAGGGAGGGAGGTGATTCGGGTGACATTGATATCCTTATGAAAAGATCAGAAAACAACGGAAAAACCTGGGGTACCGAAATGGTAATATGGAACGACGGACAAAACAGTTGTGGTAATCCCTGTGTGGTTGAAGATAAAGAAACAGGCAGGATCTGGCTGATACTGACCTGGAATAACGGCAAAGACAATGAGACTGCAATTATTTCGAAGGAATCGATCGATAAACGCATTCCCTATAACTGTTATTCAGATAACGATGGTATAACTTGGTCGGCACCTGCAAAGATGGGAGAATCATGTAAGGAGTCTTCGTGGGGGTGGTATGCTACGGGCCCCGGCATTGGCATTCAACTGGTTAACGGTAAATACAAGGGAAGGTTGATAATTCCGGCCAATCACAGCTATGATGATCCAAAGGGTAATATCCGGAATAAGCCATATAATTATGGTTCCCATGTGTTAATGTCTGATGATAATGGGAAAACATGGAAGATGAGCAAGCCAATAAAACCAGGCTGTAATGAGAGTCAGGTAGTTGAACTTACAAACGGAAACCTGGTTATGAATATGCGATCTTATAACAACAAATATTGCAGGGTATTCTCAGTCAGCAGTGATGGAGGTGAAACATGGTCAGAAATTCAACACGAATTACAACTTGTTGAATCGCTTTGCCAGGCGTCTTTTCTCGGGTATGGTAATTACAAAGACGAGAATATGTATCTATTTGCAAATCCTGCAGTACCTTCAGGACGACACCATATGACAATCAAAGTAAGTGTTGATGAATGTAAAAGCTGGAGTAACAGTAAACTGGTTTATTCAGGTTTTTCAGCTTATTCCTGTTTGCAAAAATTGCCTGACGGGAACATTAGTGTTTTTTTCGAATGCGGCGAGAAGAATCCATACGAAACTTTACGGTTTCTCAGTTTTCAGCCGAAAGAGTTGTTCAGGCCCGGAACCTTAATTTCAGATAATTGATGAGTTATAATAATGATTTTTAAATGATTAGTCCAAAACAAAGCTGGCAGGGTTACCCATGGTTGATTGTGGCATTATTATGGGTGGTGGCATTCTTAAACTATTTTGACCGGATCTTAATTACATCGATGCGCGATACTATCGTGACTGATTTTTCATTGACAGATGCACAGTTTGGTCTTCTCACATCAGTATTTCTATGGTCATATGGCTTCTTAAGTCCTTTCGGTGGTTTTTTCGCGGATAAATACAGCCGTAAAAAAGTAATCGTGTTTAGTGTGGCTGTCTGGTCAGCGATGACGCTATGGACTGGTTTTGTGACATCGTTTCATGAAATGTTGATTGCCAGGACTTTAATGGGGATCAGCGAGGCCTGTTATATTCCGGCGGCACTTGCATTAATAACTGACTATCACCGCCGTAGTACAAGATCTCTCGCTACGGGTTTACATATGAGCGGTTTATACGCAGGGCTGGCTTTCGGTGGAATAGGGGGATTTTTTGCTGAATGGTGGGGCTGGAGATACGGATTTCAGGTTTTTGGTTTATTTGGGATAGTTTATTCGGTGGTTTTGCTCTTCTTCCTTAAAGACAGGAAAGAGGAGGAGTCTGAAATTAAAAGTGATAGTCAGGTGGTTCTGAAACCGGTTATAACTATTTCCGGATCGGTGAAGGCTTTATTCAGCGAAAGATCATTCATAATAATTCTGCTCTTTTTTTGTGCGTATGGTATAGTTAACTGGCTGGTATATGGATGGCTGCCAACCTTTTTAAAAGACCATTTTCAGCTAAGTGCCGGACAAGCAGGGATCTCTGCAACAGGGTATATGCAAATCGGTTCCTTTGCAGGTGTTGTAATTGGTGGTATTCTTGCCGACCGATGGTCACGTAAAAACAACCGTGGACGTTTATATGTTGTGATCCTGGGATTTACAGCAGGTGCGCCGTTTCTGTTCCTGATGTCGAAAACACAGATTTTTGGTGTCGCTATTCTTGGGATGATTGTTTATGGTATAGCAAGGGGCATTAATGATGCTAACCTGATGCCAATACTCAGACAGGTTATCGATAACCGCTATATTGCAACAGGCTATGGTTTTTTGAATCTGTTAAGTACAGTTGTTGGAGGAGGTATGGTTTACCTGGGGGGAATTCTGAAGGATGCCAGGGTTGATCTGGCTCTGATTTATCAGCTGGTTGCAGTTTTAATGCTGCTTTCAGCCTGGTCACTCCTTACGGTCAAACTCAAAAAGAATGGTTGAGATACGGCTGGATGCATATCTCTAATTTAGCTATATTTGTAGCTCAAACAGGTAATATATGGTTATTGAAAAAGGTGATAAACTGATTCTGTTAACAAACGATGATGGGTTATATGCAGCAGGATTAAGGACACTTCTTGAGGTAGTTGAAGAGTTTGGGAAAGTGGTTCTGGTTTCAACAACTGAGAGCATGTCGGGAATGTCTCAGGCACTCACAGTAAAAACTCCGCTGCGGGTTAAACTTCTGGAAGAAAATGACAAGCATATGATCTATGCATGTAACGGTACCCCGACAGATTGTGTGAAACTTGCAATAAATCAACTGCTTGGGCGGATGCCCGACTGGGTTGTTTCAGGAATAAATCATGGTTCAAATGCCTCGGTAAGTGTTTTGTATTCCGGTACAATGGCAGCTGCCATTGAAGGATGCCTGTACGGTGTAAGTTCAGTAGGGTTCTCACTGAATAATTTTTCTCCTGCTGCAGATTTTACGGCATGCAAAAAATATATCAGGATAATAATGAAGAAACTTGCCTCAGAGTCGCTGCCTCCGGGAGTTTGTCTGAATGTCAATATTCCCGCTTCAAAAAAAGACGAAATAAAAGGCATTAAAGTTTGTCGTCAGGCAAAAGGAAACTGGAAGGAAGAGTTTGAGAAAAGAAAAGATCCCATGGGGAAAACATACTACTGGCTTACAGGAATATTTCTGAATCATGAGCCGGAGGCCATAGATACTGATGAGTGGGCAATATCGAATAATTTTGTATCGGTTGTTCCAGTTCAGGTAGATATGACAGCCCATTGGTATGTTGATAAACTTAAAGCCCGGTTTAAGAAATGATATTTACAGAGAAATTTAATAATTTTCCTGCAGGCTTCATCTCGGGACTTTTTTTGCCGGTTATCACAGGATTTATAATTTATTTATTTGCTCCCGGACAATTATCAATAAATGCATATGTGGCCCGTATTATTGAAACGAATGTACTTACACATTCTATTTCAATATGCGTATTCACTAATATAATTATATTTCTGATATTCAATCGTTTCGATATGCTACGGGCTGTTAAGGGAGTGCTGGCTGTAACTATTATATGGGCAGTAATTGTTTTCGGAATAAAGATCCTGGGATGAGGTACTTCATTATTGCAGGAGAACAATCAGGTGATCTGCACGGATCAAATCTGGTAAAAGGACTTAAAACAGCTGATGCCGATGCAGAAATTTTTTGTTGGGGCGGTGACCTGATGGAAAATGCAGGCGCAAAACTCCTTATTCATTACCGTAAGATGGCATTCATGGGTTTTATTGCTGTTATCAAAAATCTCGGAGCAATCTCAAAAAACCTGGATCTTTGTAAGAAACATATTGACGATTATAAACCAGATGTAGTTATTCTTATTGATTATCCCGGGTTTAACCTTCGGATTGCAGAATATGCAAAAAATGCTGGTTACAAAACCTTCTGGTATATATCACCAAAACTGTGGGCGTGGAATGAGGGACGGGTTAAAAAGATAAAGAAGTTTGTCGACAGGATGTTCATTATTTTTCCATTCGAGGTTAATTTTTATAAAAAGCACGGAATAGCAGTTGAATACAGGGGCAATCCGCTTGTAGATGAGACTGAATCGAGGATAGCCTCATTTCAGTCAAAGAGTGAGATTCGCAAAAACCTGGGCTTTGACGATAAGCCGGTAATTGCCTTGCTGGCAGGAAGCCGTAAACATGAGATTGATCTTATTCTTCCTGAAATGCTTAAAATGCTCAGGCATTTTCCAGAATACCAGTTTGTTCTGGCGGGTGTAAAGAATATACCGGAAGAGTTTTATCTGAAAATTATTGGCAACTCGAGGGTCAGGCTTATTAAAGAGAAGACCTACGAGATTCTCTATATCTCTGAGGGTGCACTTGTTACTTCCGGAACCGCAACACTCGAAGCGGCTCTTCATGGAACACCGCAGGTGGTATGTTACAAAGGCGATTTTCTCTCAATGATTATTGCCTGGATGGTAATTAAGGTGAAATATATTTCACTTGTTAACCTTATCATGGATTTTGAGGTTGTAAAAGAATTAATTCAGTACGACCTGAAGGAAAAAACTGTAGTATCTGAGCTTAAGGCAATACTTCCGGGAGGGGTTAAGCGGGATAAGATGCTATCTGACTATGAAGTGCTTAAGATTAAACTTGGTACGGCAGGAGCATCGGAGAGGATAGCGGGGGAGATGGTACGAGAGTTGAAGCAGAATTCTGAATGACTGTAAGGATTGCTTCGTCGTGCCTCCTCGCAATGACGCGACAGAGAATTGGGTTTTGAATAAGCCACAGAGCATGCTTCGGCTTCGCTCAGCATGAACTCAGGAGTTTGAGAAGAAATTATGATAAGTTTAAGGATATTTCTGGTTCTACTATTAAGTGTTATAAATACACTTGTTTCCGCGCAGGTGAAGATCCGCTTATTTGCAAGTCACTCTCCCGAATCAGCAGTTTTTTCAGTTGTTAACGGAAAATACATAGTAGACACTTACCACGGGGAAAGATTAATACTTTCAACAGGAGAATCAATAATCATCTTTCGCTTTGATGGCAGGCTGGCGATAAAGACCAGAAATTCAAAAGGTTATGTTGCAGATTCAGTAGTTTTCCTGAGCCAGTCAGGTGAGGATTCATTTTCGCTGAGAGTGAACGGGCAAGGGCCTGTCCGGCAATATTATTCCGGAAACCTACACTGTTTTCCCGATCTGGGAACTCTGGTACTAATTAACAATTGTGAAATAGAAAATTATATTGCAGGTGTGGTAAAAGCAGAAGGTGGCAGTGGTAAGAATATTGAGTATTTCAAGTCGCAGGCAGTCATTGCACGGACATACATGTATAAGTATTTTGATAAACACCTGCAGGATGGTTATAATGTATGTGATAGTACACATTGTCAGGCTTTTAACGGGATATCCACTGATACAATTCTTAATAAGGCAGCGATTGTAACGAGCGGTCAGGTAATCCTTGATCAGAATAGCAGCCTGATTATTTCTGCATTTCATTCCAATTGCGGGGGAGAAACAAGCTCCTCAGAAGACGTATGGCTAACAAGTCAGCCGTATCTTAAAGGAGTTATAGACCCATATTGTATTAATTCACGTAATGCACTATGGGAGAGAAGTATAAGCATGAGTGAATGGCTTAGCCTCCTGAAGAGTACTGGTTATTCTGACACAACCGGGGTTCCTGCAATTTTAAGTTTCTCACAGAAGAACAGGCTTCCGGCTTACAGGGCGGGAAGTTTTACTTTACCATTTAGAACAATCAGGACAGAACTGAATCTGCGTTCTACCTTTTTCTCAGTTGTACCGCAGAATGATACAATAAAACTTATCGGAAGAGGTTATGGACATGGTGTAGGACTCTGTCAGGAGGGTGCAATGGCGATGGCTTCAAAAGGGTTTGATTACAGAAAGATTATAGATTTTTATTACTTTGGTGTTATGATTTCGGATATAGGAAATGCAGCAGTTTTACCAGGAAATCCGCCCC
>JANNKF010000049.1:0-3957 GCA_031396165.1 Bacteroidales bacterium
CCAAATGGAACCAGGGTAATTTCCCGTTCCTGTTTGTTCAGCTGGCCAATTTCAAAAAACCGGTTACAGAACCTGCCGAAAGCGATTGGGCAGAACTGCGCGAAGCACAAACGCAGACACTTCAGGTTGAAAATACCGGAATGGCAAACATCATTGATGTGGGTGATGCGAACGACATTCACCCAACAGACAAGCAGGTTGTTGGTTACAGGCTGTCGCTTACATATTCCGGAGCATACCCACCCACTTTAGAATAGAAACATTTCAGTATCAAACTGAAAGTTGACCATCTAAAACCACATTTTTCATGTCCGTTTGCCCTAAAAATAGGTATCAAACAGGATGAAAAGACAACAAACTGAAACAAAACTTGCCAAATTCCGGAGCATACCCGTTCAAGGGTACCTTTTTCCGGAGCAAACCCGTTCACCCTATTTCCGGTGGCCAAAAAAGATCCTTTTTCCGGAGCATGTCCATTCACTTTTGGAAATTAGTAGTTTTGTTATCAGCACTTTCCGGAGCATACCCGTTCACTCGAACGTTCTATCGTACCTTTGCAGCTTTAATATAGCCCAACAAAGCAAAGGTAAAATGGCAGGAAAACCAGCAAGTATGAGTAGAATAAAACAAGTTCTCCAATTAAACGAGAACGGAGTGTCGAACCGTCAAATAGCCAAGGATTTGGATATAAACAAAGAGACGGTCAATAATTATGTTCGGTTCTTTGGGGGTGATCCATTGTCACTCAAAGAGGTATTAAAAATGGAAGACCCAGAGCTTGAAGCACGTTTCAGAGCTGGAAATCCGGCATATACTGATTACCGGCATCAAACGTTTTTGGATGAGTTGCCAGACTTTAAGACCTCGTTAGGTCATAAACATGTAACGCGTTTTTTGGTGTGGCAGGATTACATAGACAGGCATCCCGATGGTTATCGTAAGTCTCAGTTTTTCCATCACTTAAAACAACAATTAGCAGCCTTTACGCCTACTACAGTGTTGAGTGATACGTATGTTCCAGGTGAAAAATTATATGTCGATTTTGCTGGTGATACATTGCAATATGTAAATACAGAAACAGGCGAAATAACTAAAGTGCAGGTATTTGTGGCATGTTTACCTTACACGGATTATGCCTTTGCTCTGTGTATTCCCTCACAAAGAGTGGAGGATTTTCTATATGCCATTTCTAAATGCATGGAAGCCATAGGAGGCGTACCTAAGATTTTGGTAACCGATAACCTTAAATCGGCTGTAATAAAGGCGGATAAGTATGAACCAACACTGAATAAAGCGTTGGAAGATATGGGCAACCATTATCGTTTTGTAACCATCCCTTGTCGCCCATATTCTCCAACACACAAGGGTATGGTAGAGAACCAAGTGAAGATTATTTACAGGCGGGTATATGCCAAACTACGTAACACCACTTTTTATTCATTGGTGGATTTAAATGAGGCGGTATCGCAGAAAATGCTTGAACACAATCAGACACGGATGCAACAACGGCCTTATAGTCGTGAAGAACAATTCTTTGCCGTAGAAAAGAATGCCTTATCCCCTTTGCCTGAACAGCCTTTTGAAATGAAACTCACGTGCGATTTACAGGTTCGTAACGATGGATTCGTTTATTTGGCGCGCGACAAACATTACTACTCGGTTCCATTTGTCCACATTGGAAAACGCAGCCATGTTATTTACACCCGCACATTGGTCAAAATCTTTGTAAATAATGAATTAGTGGCTACACATGAGCGCCACTTAGGCTTTGGGCATACGCACAAAAAAGAACATCTGGCATCCAATTCCAACGCCATTTTGAGCCGTTCTCCAGAATATTATCAAGAAAAAGCGAATAAGCATAGTCCTGTATTTAAGCAACTTGTATTGGACATGTTTCTGGATTTGGAACAACGTCAGATTCCACCCGAGTTCAAATACAAAACCTGTGATTATATGCTCTCGATAGGCCGAAAAACACCAATAGCCGATTTTGAACAAGCCTGCCGGATAGCTATCCAAAACAGGTCATACTCAGGCAAGTTTTTACAAAATGTGATCAGCAATCTCAATGTGGCTAAATCACAAAGTGAAAGCGAGAAACGCATTAATCCAAAGCCAACTAATCATGAAAATATGAGAGGAAACTCTTATTATGAATAACCATTAAAAAAAACATTGTATGCAAGAAATTGAAAAATCGCTTCACAAGCTGAAGCTTCCTGGGATGGCAGATTGCTGGACATCCCTTTGTGAGACACGCAGAGCCGATAAGCTCTCACTAAAAGATGGATTGCAACTTATGTTGCAGACCGAACAAGACACCCGAAAAACAAACCGTATCACTCGATTACTCAAAGATGCCGCATTTCCTTATGCCGCTTCGTTTGAGGAGCTTGATTATGATACTGCAAGAGGTGTAGATGCAACTACTGTGGCACAGTTGGGTACGTGTGAATTTGTTCGTAATGGACAAACAATAGTGATTAATGGACCTAGCGGAACCGGAAAGACATATTTGGCTGTTGCTCTGGGCGATAGGGCATGCCGGCTGGGTTTTAATGTTGTATTCTTTAATATGCAGAAGTTATTAGACCGAATAAAACTCGAAAGATTGCAAGGACAGGAAATACGATTCATGGAAAAACTCTCACGTATCGACATGTTAATCATAGATGACTTTGGCATGAAAATATTAGAGGGGCAACAACAAAACGATTTTGAGCAAATTGTTGATGACAGATATCGGAAAAAAGCATTGATAATATCCAGTCAACTACCAGTCAATGACTGGTATGCTGTTATTGGAAATGAACTGATTGCTGAAGCCTGTTTAGACAGAATCGTTCATAAATCAGTGCGTTTTCAATTAACCGGAGAAAGTTTAAGAAAAAAATATTAATGTTACATTTGCCTAATCGTTTTTGAACAAACAGTGAACGGACATCACCGGAAAACGTGAACGGGTATACACCGGAATATGTAGAAAGCTT
Organism: Bacteroidales bacterium; assembly: GCA_031396165.1. GTDB lineage: Bacteria > Bacteroidota > Bacteroidia > Bacteroidales > VadinHA17 > LD21. Next base: position 2,994 of record JANNKF010000049.1, read on the forward strand.
AATTTTATCATTTGCAGGAAGTTGTTTGACTATCTGCATGATCTGACTAAAATTCAATTGTACCTGATATGATAACAGTGATTTCATCTCAATAATTTTAAGTAAAAATACAAAATTAACCTTGAAAAAGGATCAATTTATTTTCCATTGTAAAATACGAATAAATTAAAGTTTAACAATTTTACAATTCGGGGATTTGAGTTTCAGGATCATCTTATCTTTGTACAAATTAAAAACAGATGAATTCAGTTTTTAAACCAAAGCTATATGTAGTCCTTAAGAAGGGTTATAATTGGAATCTCTTTCAGAAAGACCTTTTGGCAGGGATTACTGTTGGAATTGTTGCTTTACCTTTGGCAATTGCCTTTGCCATTGCATCAGGAGTTTCGCCCGATAAAGGACTTATTACCGCAGCAATTGCAGGACTCATCATCTCATTGCTGGGCGGAAGCAGGTTTCAGATTGCCGGTCCTACGGGTGTCTTTGTAGTAATCGTTTATGGAATTATTCAAAAGCACGGCTTCGATGGTCTGATGATTTCCACCATAATGGCCGGGTTGATCATGGTCGGATTTGGACTTTTAAGGTTAGGTGCCATTATTAAATTTATTCCACATCCCCTCGTTGTTGGATTTACAAGCGGAATCGCAGTGATCATCTTCACCAATCAGCTAAAGGATGCACTTGGCCTTCAGATCGTACAATTACCTGATGAATTTGCTGAAAAATGGCTGACTTACATTTCAAGCTTCGGACAAATTAATTTTTATGCACTAATCATCACATTGTCAACAATTACTTGTGCTGTTTATTGCGGTAAATTTACCAAAAAAATACCTGGTTCAATTATTGCAATCGTCCTTGTTACATCATTCGTCGCGCTGTTGAAATTGCCGGTTCAGACGATTCAGTCTGTTTTTGGCGATATTCCATCTTCAATCTCTTTTCACCTGCCTGATTTCAG
>JANNKF010000104.1:0-7271 GCA_031396165.1 Bacteroidales bacterium
GGCTCAGGATAAGATTGTACGGCTAAGGCCTTATGCAAACAAGTTGTATGAGATACTGGTAGGTCTTTCACAAAGCCTCGCTGACTCTGAAGTTGAGAACATTTATGGCAGACAATCTTCTCCGGAGAAAATCCTTATTATTGTAATTACCTCTAACAGAGGTTTGTGCGGAGCTTTCAATACCAATGTTGTTAAGGAAGCACGAAGGATTGTTTATGAAAAATATACTGACCAGTATAAAAATGAAAACGTGTGGCTCCTGCCAATCGGTAAAAAAGGAAATGATTTTTTCAGGAAACTGAAAATTAAGATGCTCCCCGACCAAAACAATCTGCTTCACGACCTTACATTCGACAATGCTGCGATTGTTGCAGAACAGGTTATGAATAGCTTCACCCTGAAAGAGTTTGACAGAGTTGAACTGGTATACAACCAGTTTAAAAATGCTGCAGTACAGATCCTGTCGACTGAGCAATTTCTGCCGGTGAGCGCTGTTCCTGATGGAAAAACAGTTACAACCTCTGTTGATTACATCTATGAACCCAATCAGGAAGAGATAGTTAAAGAACTTATACCCAAATCGCTGAAAATCCAGTTTTATAAAGCGGTGCTTAATTCCTTTGTTGCAGAACACGGTGCAAGGATGACATCGATGCATAAAGCTACTGACAATGCCACAAGTATGATCAGGGATCTTACCCTGCAATACAATAAGGCACGACAGGCTACTATTACAAACCAGATACTTGAAGTGGTAAGTGGAGCTGAGGCTCTGAGAGGATAACGATAATGTACAATCAGTGCGAACTAAAAGATTTAGTCGAAAAGGCTATCTTAAACCTGTCGTATAATACGGAGGCTGAAAAATTAATTGATCCGGTAAAGTACATTCTTTCAATCGGGGGTAAACGATTACGTCCCGTTTTAACGTTAATGGCATGCAACCTCTTCAATGATAATATCTCTGATGCAGTAATGCCTGCAACCGGAATCGAGGTTTTCCATAATTTTACTCTTGTCCATGATGATATTATGGATCAGGCACCTGTCAGAAGAAATTTTCCGACAGTCCATATGAAGTGGAATATTAACCAGGCCGTTCTTTCGGGCGATGTAATGGCTTTTATTGCAAATGATTGTTTCCTTCAGGCACCGCTGCATTACCTCCCGAAAGTATTCGGGGTATTCAATAAAGCAGCTATTGAGGTTTGTGCCGGTCAGCAGCTGGATATTGACTTTGAAAAAGCTAAGATTGTTTCCCTGGAAGAGTACATCAGAATGATTGAACTGAAGACATCGGTACTGGTTGCTGCTTCAGTTAAAATAGGTTCGATAATCGGTGGAGCTGATGATAAAGATTCAGATCTTCTTTATGAATTTGGAAGAAACCTTGGACTGGCTTTCCAGATTCAAGATGATCTGCTTGATGCTTATGGAGATACAAAGGTATTTGGCAAAGTAGCGGGCGGAGATATTATTTCAAATAAAAAGACATTTCTTCTGGTCAAAGCTCTTGAAATTGCAAAAGGCGACCAGTTAAAAAAGTTGCATGAACTATTTTCCCTGAAGGAGTTTGATGCCGATGTAAAAGTGAAGGAAGTTATTGCTATTTATGATCAGCTTAACATAAGGACGTTGACTGAAACTCTTGCTAATGAATATATTACCACTGCTTCAAAGTTACTTGAGAAAGTAAATGCCCAAAAAGAGAGAAAAAGAGAACTGGCTAATCTTGCCAGCTCGCTGATTGGCAGGGATAAATAATCTATAATTCGGTATTCTCGTGTTTCTTCATCCAGTCAACATTAAGAAGCAGACCCACATTAAGCATTAGCTGGTTGTATTTGTTATTGAATACAAATTTCCCTTCTCCGTAAATGTCGAGTGTTTCAGTCATTTTCAGGTATGTTCCTATACCAAGGTTAAGTCCCAGTGCATTATCTGTTTCTTTTAATGTGCCCGAAAATGTACCAATGGATTCATATACATTCTTCTTTTTGGTTAATAATATATCAAGTCCGGCAATTCCATAGAATTCAAACCTGTCAAGAGAATTAAAAACATAGTGTCCGTTTATATCGAACATCATGGATGAAACGATTGTTTTATCTATCTGATTTTTTGTAACATGTGGATAGAAAAATGAAAATGATGGAGAAATGTGCAGGGGGAGGCTTATTTCATATATACCTTTAAAGGATATTCCCATAATAGAGCTTCTGTTTTCAGGATAATCCATCTGGTGAAACGGAAAGCCGCTTGTCAGAGCCAGTCCGCCTCCCACCTTTGTGAATTGTGCGCTTGCAACTCCGAAAATAGAAAGAGTCAGAAGGATAATTACTGTAAACCTTTTCATAGTGATCTTTTTAAATTAGTAGTTAATTCCGTATTTTATCAATAAAGATATAAAATTATGAAATACGGGTCAATGGGACTAATTAAATTCAATAAACAGTGGAAATAAAGAGTCAACTTACACTTTTGCAAACCATATAGGCATGAAAATTTCCTGCTAACCGCTGTGGATCCCTGTCTGACGCTTATTAGTGACAACATTTTGCTTTCTACTGAAAAATAGAGGGATGAATATTATAATTATTGTTTGATTCCTGTTAGTTCTCTTTTATTTTTCTAAGCCACGAAGTGGCGTAATATGAATAACCCCGGGCACAGCCCGGGGTATAGCTAACTCTCTGATCTCTAGCTCTGAAATGGCGTAATATGATATATTGTTATAGCATATTCAGCTCCTTCAGAGCTGATACTTGGGTGGTTCAAGTACCACCGGTTGCACCGGTGGTTATTCATATATGGCTCTTTCAGAGCCTGTTGCCATAAACTTTGAGAGCATTTTTACTCTAAGGAACAGTAGTGTACGATTCACATCCATGGTAATCCCATGAATTATGCAGGAATTTAAAAGAAACCGCTTAAAAAGATACTATTACCCTTTGAGACTCACATAATCGTCTGTTGTAGCCTAAGTAATTGTCATTACTGGCGTTTGCTATTAATCACCAGAATATATAATATACTCATAATCAACTACTTTTAATTATTAAAAATATTTTGGCCAGGGGAAAGATTTCATTTATTACCTATTGCAGGTACCCATAAATTATTAAATTTGTATCTTCTGAAAATCTTTAATAAATAATTAATTCATATGTCACAGAATATCGGAAAAATCAGCCAGATCATCGGACCAGTGGTTGACGTTAGTTTTGAGAAACAGGGTTATGAAATGCCAGATATCTTTGATGCACTTGAGATTAAAAGAGATGATGGCACTGTTCTGGTTGTGGAATGCCAGCAGCATATAGGTGAAAGAACTGTACGCACAATTGCAATGGATTCAACAGATGGTCTGCGCAGGGGAATGGATGTAATTTCCACCGGACTGCCAATCACAATGCCGATCGGCGAACAGATAAAGGGTCGTCTGATGAATGTTACCGGTGAAGCGATCGATGGTATTGGCCCACTTGATAAAACCGGCGGATACCCGATTCACAGAAAACCTCCGAAATACGACGATCTGTCGACAGAAAAGGAGATATTATTTACAGGTATCAAGGTGATCGATCTGATTGAACCCTATTCAAAAGGAGGTAAAATTGGTCTGTTTGGTGGTGCAGGTGTTGGAAAAACGGTTGTTATCCTTGAGCTGATCAATAATATAGCCAAAGCATACTCCGGCCTCTCTGTATTTGCTGGTGTAGGCGAAAGAACCAGAGAAGGAAACGACCTACTTCGTGAAATGCTTGAGGCAGGTGTTATAACATATGGAAAGGATTTTCTGGCGAACATGAAATCGGGTGGATGGGACCTCTCAACTGTTGATAAAGAGGCTCTTAAAGAATCCAAGCTTGCACTGGTGTTTGGTCAGATGAACGAACCTCCCGGAGCAAGGGCAAGAGTAGCTCTTTCAGGTCTATCAGTTGCAGAACACTTCAGGGACGGTGACGGAAATAGCGGTGGAAGGGATATCCTTTTCTTCATGGATAACATTTTCAGATTTACACAGGCGGGTTCTGAGGTATCGGCTCTTCTCGGAAGGATGCCTTCAGCTGTTGGTTATCAACCTACACTGGCCACTGAGATGGGTATGATGCAGGAACGAATCACTTCAACAAAAAACGGTTCAATTACATCTGTACAGGCAGTCTATGTCCCTGCAGATGACCTTACTGACCCGGCTCCTGCAACAACCTTTGCCCACCTCGATGCTACCACAGTGCTAAGCAGAAAAATTTCAGAACTTGGCATCTATCCGGCTGTTGATCCTCTCGATTCAACATCCAGAATCCTTACCGCAGAGATAGTCGGTGAAGCTCATTATAACTGTGCCCAGCGCGTTAAAGAGCTGTTACAGAGATATAACGAACTACAGGATATTATCGCGATCCTCGGTATGGATGAACTTTCAGAAGAAGACAAGCTGGTTGTTCACCGTGCAAGAAGGGTTCAGAGGTTCCTTTCCCAGCCATTTACTGTTGCTGAATCATTTACCGGTATCAAGGGAGCACTAGTCTCTATCGGGGATACTATAAAGGGATTCAACATGATCATGGATGGAGAGGTTGACAAGTATCCCGAGTCAGCTTTTATGCTTGTAGGTACCATCGAGGATGCTATTGAAAAGGGTGAAAAGATTCTTGCCCAATCCAAATAAAAATATTTTCTGATGAAAATAGAGATTATCACACCTGATAAGAAGGTATTCGAAGGAGATATAAAGTCTGTGAGGGTTCCCGGTAAAAAGGGATCCTTCCAGGTTTTAAAGGACCACGCTCCCATTATCTCCACATTGGAAAAAGGTCCGGTAATAATGGTGGATCACGATGGTCTTGAAAAAGTGCTGGAGATAAGCGGCGGTGTGATTGAAGTCAAAGCCAATAAAATTATCTTACTGGCTGATTCGGTGAAATAACCTGTGTTGAATGAACCCGGATGAATTTCGGAAACATGCGCATGAACTTGTCGAATGGATGGCAGGTTACCTGGAAAACGTTGAAAATTATCCGGTAAAATCGTCTGTTTCACCAGGAGAGATCTTCAATAAAATATCAGCTGTTCCACCTGAAAAATCGGAACCATTCGGTTCATTCATGAAAGATTTTGAGGAAATAATTATGCCGGGAATTACTCACTGGCAGAACCCGAATTTCTTCGCATATTTCCCTGCAAATACAAGTCCTCCATCAATTCTGGCCGAGATGCTGATCTCTACTCTGGGAGCTCAGTGCATGATCTGGGAAACCTCTCCTGCTGCCGCCGAACTTGAAGAAAAGATGATGATCTGGCTGCGGAACATGATCGGTTTGCCCTGTAGTTTTGAGGGCGTTATTCAGGACTCTGCCTCAACTGCCACTCTTGCAGCGATACTAACAGCCCGTGAAAAGATAAGCGGTTTTTCAGTTAACGCAGATGGCTATGAAAACACTGGGACACTGAGGGTTTACTGTTCCGAACAAACACATTCGTCTGTTGATAAAGCGGTAAAGATAGGGGGTATCGGACGAAAAAACCTTATTAAGATCCCTGTAAGAGATGACTTCTCTATGGATCCTGATAAACTCCGGGAAGCGATAAACAGCGACTTGAAAAGCGGATTTATCCCATGTTGCGTTGTTGCCACTCTGGGAACAACTGGCACTACCGCTGTCGATCCTTTAAGGGCGATTGGGGAGATCTGTGACCAGAACAGGGTCTGGCTTCATGTTGATGCAGCAATGGCCGGCACAGCCTTAATTCTGCCCGAATTTCAATGGATGCTCGATGGCAGGGAATATATTGACAGTTTTGTCTTTAATCCGCATAAATGGATGTTTACAAACTTCGATTGCACAGCTTATTTTGTCAAAGATGCTGTCTCTCTCATAAAAACATTCGAAGTCCTTCCTGAATATCTCAAAACCAGAACCAGGGGAAAGGTTAATGATTACCGCGATTGGGGAGTCCCGCTCGGAAGAAGATTCAGAGCCCTTAAACTTTGGAGCGTAATAAGGTGTTATGGTACAGAGGGTTTGCAGGAAAAAATCAGGAACCATATTAGTATAGCCTCGAAATTATCAGAAATGATATCTGAAGAGCCTGATTTTGAACTGCTGGCACCCGTGGTAATCAGCGTGGTTTGTTTCAGATATTGCCCAAAAGGACAAAGTGAAGAACAGTTGAACAAGTTAAATGAGAACCTGAATCACATTTTAAACGATTCGGGAAAACTATATCTTACTCATACCGTTCTTAACGGTAAATATACTCTGAGAATGGCTACTGCCCAGACAAATGTAACTCTCGGTCACGTGCAAAAAGCATGGGACAGTATTAAAACCACTGCCCGTGGTTTGGCCTGCTAAAAAGTTATAAGTCTCTTTTTCCAAGCGTCAACCCGAAAAGATCTATATTGAATAGGACCTCTATTGAAGGTTTTTCATTAATATTCTTCCATGAAGTCTGAATCCCTCCGGAAATCATATACGGGATCCTTAGAACATGAAAATCTGCCAGAAGTTCGAAGCCAAAGGATCTGAAAGTTTCCGTATAATTGTGGAAGTAATTGGTAGGCACGCCGTTAACTATATTATTAAGGTAGTAATTTCCAGTACCTGTTGCATAGTCGTAGAATACACCCGCACGGATTCTCTTAAGATAAAACAGGCTCGCAATATTGAAATCAGGATATAATAGTGGTAGTACGTAGTCAACTGAAGCAAATCGCAGTTCTCTTGAAAGGATATTTTTATATCCCCGTGGGAGGGAAGCCCTGTTTCCGTAGAGGTACATTACCGGGCTCTGGTCCTCTGCCTCAAGTCTTAATTTAATGCCGTTATTGGGTAAAAAACCAGGAAAAAAGAAGGATGTCTTTATTGATGTGCCCGTTCCGTAAATCTTTTTATCGAACGGGGCAAATGTGTAATTCAGATCGAATGTCTGTGCCCATTTTGGAAATATATCACGCAATGCGGCCCTTCTGGAATTTGAAAAGAATAATCTTCCGGTGAGAATCATCTGGCCGTAATCATAGGCGTCTCCTGCCGGATCTTTGACATATATATACCGATTCCTGTATTCCGATGTGAAAGAGGGTCGGAGAAACTCGGTAAACCTTCCGGATGTAAAACGAAACGGGACGGAGATCGCATTTGAAAATCTGTAACCGGCCCTGATCTCAGATGGGTCACTTATAGTTTCCCCTACCTTATAAATCTGAGCATCATCACCATAATCGAGCTGCGATTCAATTGTCGGACCGCGCCGTGGTGACG
>JANNKF010000109.1:0-2649 GCA_031396165.1 Bacteroidales bacterium
ATCATAGTTCGTGCTTGTAGAAGTATTATAAAGGTTTTCGCCTTTTCTTGGATGAGATACGCTTCTCGCTAATGAGTATTCCTCTCTTTTTGCTAGAATAATAAATATGCTTTTACCTGCTTTCAGAAAATCATCAATTTCCTTACGTAGATAGTTTATATGTTGCAAAAAACTATCAGATGATGCAATATTATAGGCGCCTCCGCCAGCAGTAAAACTGAACCAACCATGTCCTGCCGGACAAATTTCTTCTGGTGAAATAAGTAATAGATCAGCATCCATCAATGATATTTTTGAACCAAAATCTATATGATGATCTGAATATCCTGGTATTTCAAATCCAACTGACAATATTTGCTTTTCCATAATTGAGCACTTGTTTGTATATAAATAAATTACATATTAAAATTGCATAAGTGAAAGAACATATATGAGCTTCTTGTGAAGGTATATTAGTACCATCGACTGTGTAGTCGGTTTTCTGAGTAAGCAGGCTTGCTCCCAGATAAAAATGCAGTCTTCTTGTTTTTTGCGGGATGGAATCCTGTCCATAAATAATTGAAGAAAACAAGATTAGCACAAGGATCTTTAGTAGAATTTTACTTTTCATGTCAGCGAGATTTAATTATTGATTGAGACTAACCTATAATATATTTGTCTAGGTTGTATGGTCCCGAGGGCATTGAATTTCGTGCCATTATAAAGTTGTAAAGATAGAAAAGTCCTGATAAATGGGCAGGATCTTTGTATCACGATAAAGTTGTCAAGAAGGGAAAGTCCCGTAAACGAGCAGGTTTTGTCATGTTATGATGAAGTTGCCAAGGTGGCTGGCAAAGTTCTGACTTGCAGACGTTATCGTGTCATGAAAAAGTTGTCCAGATGGCAAAGTCCCGGTAAATGGGTAGAAATTTTGAGTTATGATAAAATTGTCAGATGGCGAAGTCAGGGTAGCAAAGAAGCATGTGTTTTGAAGCGACGGGACGGTTGCAGGGAAGGGCTTCAAAACTCTTGCGCGTGCGTCGGAAGTCCCGGTAGAATGAGGACTTGGGGTAAATTTGCCTTGCAGCTAACGGCCCGCTGGTAGATTTAGTTGCCGTCCGTGTCAGGGTTGGCATGTGTTTTTGCACAGTCCCGATAAATGAGCAGGATTTTGGTCTCACGGTAAAGTTGTCCAGATGACTGAGTCCCGATAAATGATACGAATTTGTCACGCTATGGAAAAAGTGTCCAGATGACGATGCAAAAACCATGACAACGGCGCGTCGACCGGCAGCCCCATAGACTTTGTCACGGAAGCAGGGCTAGTCATGGTACTGAAATTCTGATAAGTTGCTTTAAACTCACCCTCAAAGACTCTGGGATTGATTACAAAGCTGTCCGGGCTGCCGAAGGCAATTAAACCTACCAGCGATGTTAGCGGACGTATTGTATTATTCTTCAAAAGGAAATGTCTCATAATAGAAGTCCCCAATCATGTCACCAAATCCCCAACCTATGTTAGATGTATCACTTAGAATTGTAAAAGCTTTGTCCTTGAAGGAGTCATGAAGGGAATGGATGTCAATTAATTCCATCGAATCTCGAAATACTCTTTCCAAGCTCAAATAGTAATTCTCATTTATGTCGCCATACTCATTTGTGAATTCGACTCCGCATTCGACATAGTATAGCATTAGCTCAATCAAAGAATCAGGTGAGGGACTTAGTTTACGAAAATCATTAATTGCTTTTTTACCAAGAGCCAACTTATATCCAAATCCACGTTTTGGATAAAATGCTTCTTTAACTTTTGCTTTATAGACTTCTAAAATAGCTTTTTCATCAGGTTTTAAGTAATAGTCAAGGAATTCTTTTACAGATTTATTTTTGTCATACAGTTCTGAGATTATTCCGATTAATTTTGTCTTATCGAATTCAGCTAATTCTTTTTTTAAGTCTCGTTTACTCATTTTCCACTACATTTTGTGCCTCAATTTCGTAATTTTTATTCCCTTTTCAAAGATTTTGAGTCAAGGTGAAGTGAACTTATCCCATTTACGGAAACTATGCTTTTGAGTTAGCGGGCGTATTTCTAAAGTAGTCAGATCTCTCGAGTCAGTCTAAATTGTCAAAGATAGAAAAGTCCTTATAGATGGCAGGAGCTGTCATGTCATGATAAAATTGTCACGGATTAAAAGTCCCGATAGAGTACCAGGATTTGTCAAGCTATTACGTATTTCTCACGGTATGAATAGGCCGGAATATGCCCGCTAACGGCTCGGTGGTATGGGGAGTTGCCGTCTGTGTCGGGGTTGTCATGGTTTTTGCATCGCCATCTTGACTATTTTATCGTGAACCGACACATCCGTTTTCATTATCGGGACTCAGTCGTCTGGACACCTTTATCTTGACACGAAACTTATCGCTATCTATCGGGACTGTGCAAAAACACATGCCAACCCCGACACAGACGGCAACTCCCCATACCACCGAGCCGTTATATGTAAGGTTCACTACATCTGATAATTACAGCATCGTGACAGTTACCCTACATATAACCAGATAAGGCTTCGTGTGGTCTTTTTCAGACCCAACATGAAGCCGCAGTTGTACTACATCCCTGCGGATGCGCATAAACGAGTACTTACTATGGGGATTCAATATTTTGGG
>JANNKF010000127.1:0-21232 GCA_031396165.1 Bacteroidales bacterium
ACTGGGTTGAAGATGGCATGGATGACACCCTGTTCCGGCCATTCTTTAAAAATGTCAGGGAGTATAAGCTACAGATATTTAACCGTTTGGGAGTGCTGATATACGAAAGTGTGGAACTACAAAAAGGATGGGATGGATATTTTGCAAACGGACATCTGGCATTGCAGGGAGTTTACGTGTGGAAAGTTGTCGGACAATTCGAGGATGGGAACTATTTCACCTTCGTCGGTGATGTGTCATTTTTGCATTAATTATCTTAAAACAGGCTCCCGATCTGAAAAACAGTGAATGATAACAACCATGCAATTGAAGTAGTATAGACTACTGTAAAGAGAGCCCATTTCCAACTTCCTGATTCCCGTTTTATAGCACTTACGACTCCTATGCACGGGAAATATGTTAATATGAACAACATAAATGAAAACGCGATAAGCGGAGAAAATAAATTATTACCATCCGGACCTTTCTGTGTCTGAATTTTTTCAACCAGAGATGCTCTTCCATTACCATTTTCAGCCTGAAATATTACCCCGAGAGTACTTACAACAACCTCCTTGGCAGCCAATCCTGAGATGATACTAACACTAAGCCTCCAGTCGAATCCGAGAGGCTTCATAACAGGCTCCACTGATTTTCCTATAATACCCATAAATGATTGACTCTGTTTTTCATTTTTCTGCTCCATTTGCAGTTTACTAACTGCCGCCTGTTCCTGAAGATCGGATAATCCTGTATTTTCAACAACTGAGATCTCACCTGCAAAATCTTTTGAATACTTTACCGTTCGGGGAAAGCTGGTTAATATCCAGACAATTACTGAAGCAATCAGAATCACCCCTCCTATTTTTCTGAAATACAGACCGGTTCTGAAAGAGACATGTTTGAAGATGCTTCTTACAGTAGGTACCCTGTAGGGAGGAAGCTCCATAACAAACGGGATCTCTTCGGATTTAAAAAAGACCCTTTTTAAGAATAATGCGGAAAGTATTGCGAAAATCATCCCCAGAAGGTATAGCAGGAAAAGGACAGTTCCCTGATTTTTAGCAAAAAATGCGCTGATGAAAAGTATGTATACAGGTAATCTGGCACTGCACGACATAAATGGCGTTATTAGCATAGTAATCATCCTGTCGCGACGGCTCTCTATAATTCTGGTGGCCATAATTGCCGGAACGTTACATCCGAATCCCATAAAAAGCGGAATGAAAGATTTACCATGCAAACCTATCTTATGCATTATCTTATCCATTATAAAGACAGCCCTGGCCATGTAACCGGTATCTTCCATGAATGAAATGAAAAGGAAAAGAATAATTATATTTGGAAGGAAAACCACAACCCCTCCAACTCCACCTATAATTCCTTCAACAAGAAAATCCCTGATTATTCCCTGATTCAATACACTTATCAAAAGTTCAGCAAGCTTTCCGGTACCTAACTCCATCCAGTATTTAGGATAGCCACCAAGTTTGAATGTGGTAAAGAATGTAAGCCACATAAAGAAAGCAAAAATGGGAAGACCCAGATATCTGTGAGTAAGGTAGTTATCAATAATTTTTGTTTTTCTCAGACGCTCGACCTTATTGATCCTCAGCGTCTCTTTCAGTGCTCCTGAAATGAATCCGTAACGAAGATCCGTGATTACTGTTTCAATCGGTTCGGAGTATAACTTTTCGAGTTTCAGGTATTCTTTTCTGGCAGTCTGTATTATTTCAGAGGAGTTTGAACAACGGGTTATACTGTTTGAATACTCTACATCGTTTTCGAGTAATTCTATTGCAAGGTACCGGGCAGAAACAATGTTGGTAAAGCTCCTGTTCTCTTCTATTTTTATTTTCGCCTGAATGGCACAGATTGCATTCTCTATCTCTGTACCGTAATTAATATGTATATGTCTTACTATTGGCTCCCTGTTCTCATAAACTTCAATCAGTTTATTAAAAAGGTTGCTGATTCCTTTTCCTTTTGAACTTACTGTTGGAATAACAGGAACTCCCAGTAATTTTCCCAGCGAAACGTAATCGAGCACATCACCCTTCTTCTCAAGTTCATCGAACATGTTAAGGGCAATCACGACCTGAACACCCATATCAATCAGCTGGGTAGTCAGGTAGAGGTTACGTTCAAGGTTTGAGGCATCAACAATATTGACTACAATATCCGGCTTATTGTCGAAGATATAATTCCGGAGGTATATTTCTTCAGGTGAATAACTTTTTAGTGAATAAGTACCTGGAAGGTCCACAATGGAAAAAGTATAACCAGCCTGTTTGTACCGTGCCTCTTTTGAATCGACAGTTACGCCTGCATAATTACCAACCTTCTCCTTCGAACCCGAAGCATAATTAAAAAGGGTTGTCTTTCCTGAGTTTGGATTTCCTACCAGGGCAATCTGAATATGTTTACTCTTCTCGAGCCACGAACTGTTCTCATCCTCGCTATAGAGAGTCCCCTGAGATGCGTTAATATCTTTTGATATTTTGCCTTTGTCAACTTCAATAAGCTGTGCTTCACTGTTTCTGAGTGAAATGTGGTAGCCCATTATCTTATATTCAATGGGATCGCGAAGCGGAGCTTTTTTGATTACAGAAACTTTCTTGCCAACAACAAATCCCATCTCTGAAAGTCGCTGCCTGAACTGGCCTCGTCCCTTGATCTTCAGAATTATCCCATCTTCCCCCTCAGCGAGATCATATAGTGTAATCATTGAAAAAATTCATACTTTAACATAACCCGGAAGTGCATAGAATGTTCAATGCGAGAAAAGGCACAGAGATCACAAGATGGCGCGGATTTTTAATCCGTACCTGAAACACAAAGCACGAATTAAAAATTCGCGCTAGCGAAGTTGCCAGATTCTGGTAGCCCTTTTAGTCTACTTTCACTTTTACCACTATCTTCTTAACCATTGCATTCTCACCAATTTTTAAGCCCGGGCGGTGAATATCGGAAGGGAAAAATATAAAGAAATTCGCTGGTGTTGCCTTGAAATGGCTGCTCTCTTTTACAGTCATGAACTCAACCTCCTTAGCCGGATCATAAGGAATTGTAATTGAATCCAAAGCCGACATAGGGGCAACACTCATTTGTTCAACACCGCTAATAACATACTGAATATCAATATATTTCTTGTGGGCTTCATATTTTGCAACTTCCTCATTTTTACTAAGATACTCACTCACCGGTGCATATAGGTTTTCGCCATCTATTTCATATCTTTTCACCTCAAGTTTCGACAGATCACTATTAAGAAAGCCAAAAGCTTTATCCCATCGTTCTTTGTTTTTGAAATATGAAACAGCAAACTCTTTTCTGTTTATTGATTCGTCGGGTGTAACATTCCAGCCGTTAAGCCATTCACCTTTTTCAAACCACTTATCAATTTTTGTTGTGCTCCATGTTGCAGGATCTGAAGGACTATTGCATCCGAAGAATCCCAGAAAACTTGTCAATACCATAATTCTTAATAATATGTTTTTCATAACTGATAATATTTTATTCAGATAACCCGAATTCAATTTTCAAAACTAACCAATTATTATTTGTTTATCAAATCGGATAAAAAAATGTCATTAGCGCTTAGCGCGTAATTTGGCTGCGCCGTCATTCGGTAGTCATTGGTAGTTACACAATTGAATGACTACTTAATAACATTTGTATGACAATCAGATATATTTTTTTATCATTTCAATCAGCAGATCTTTCTTAACAGGTTTTGATAAATAATCATCGCACCCGGCTTTTACAGCTTTTTCTTTATCCGACTCAAACGCAAATGCTGTAAGAGCAACAATAGGAATGGCGGGCCGCATTTTCTTTAAGATTGCAGTTGCTTCATAACCATCCATTACCGGCATTTTGATATCCATTAAAACCAGGCTTATCTCAATTCCTGATTCAACAATATCAACTGCTTCCTTACCATTCCTGGCATGCATTATGTGAACATTAAGCTGAGACAAAAGTGCTTCAATCAAAAGAAAGTTATTCTCTTCGTCCTCAGCAATCAGAATTGTTTTTTTGCCATTAATTTTGCTGAATTCCTGATCAGTCAGTTTAACTTCGTCTGCTGATGTCTGAATTTCCGATACGTATGGCATTGTGAAATAGAAAGTTGTGCCTCTTCCCGGTTGAGAATCCAACCAAATTCTTCCTCCTAATAACTCGATAAAAGCCTTTGATATTGATAGTCCGAGCCCAGTCCCCTCATACTGACGGGCTATCGAGTTTTCGACCTGGTAGAATCGTTCGAATATCTTTGTAAACTGGTCCTCAGAAATCCCTATTCCGGTATCTCTTACATAAAATTCAATATTTTCCCCTTTTAAAATATAGCCCAATTCTATCTGACCTACAGGAGTAAACTTAACTGCATTACTTAATATACATGAAAGTATTTGCAAAAGTTTTGTCTCATCTGTCATAAGCCCTGATTCATCATCAACTAATCCGGCATCGATTCTGAGACCAATACCCTTTTCTTTCGCTCTCGATACAAATTGATTATATACTTTCCATAAAATGGAATTCAGGTTGGTTTTTCGCATTGTTAATTTCAGAATACCGGCTTCAATATTTGAAATATCAATAATATCGCTTACTATAGACAGAAGATGATTGCTGCTTTGAGTTATAATATCAATATAAGATTTGCTGCTCTCCTTATCGAGGTCCGGCTCACTCAACAGTGCTGAAAAGCCAATAATAGCATTCATCGGGGTCCTGATCTCATGAGATATATTATGGAGAAATGCTGTTTTCAGTCTATCGCTTTCTTCAGCTTTCTCCTTTGACTTAATCAGTTCTGATTCAGCCCGTTTTCGATCCGAGATGTCACGAAAAACTCCGAATGTCCCGGTAAGAATTTTATCTTTGCTGAACTGAGGAGTTGCAGTTATTATTATAGTACGTTTATCCCCGTTAGGGTGCACAATCCCGATCTCATATGATGATTTTTGCGCATTTTCCCTTTTCGCTGACTCAATTCTGATAATAGGCTTCTGTTCATTTGGTATAAAATCCAGCAAATTCCTGTTCAACAGACCTCCCTTTTCCACACCAAACATTTCTTCAGCAGCACGATTTACAAATACAAACACTTCATTCAAATCTACAATTCCAACTCCTTCACCCTGGTTTTCTATAAGCAGACGATATTGTTCTTCGCTTTTCTTCAGTTTTTCTTCAATTCTCCTTCTCTGCAATGACACTGCCGCAATGTGGGAGAATGACTTTAACAATTCCTTTGAGGGCAAGGGATGAGTTTTATTAAAGCCTATTAATGCTGTTCCATATAGCTCACCGGCTACAACAAATGATAGACCGTAATACAAGTTAATTCCTGTAATTGAGGTAAAAGCTTTATCGACTAATACCGGAATAGCTCCGAATGATACTTCGTTAAGCGAATTTTTTTCCGAGACCACCTCGGTCACCATTTCTAAAAAATTCTTTTTATTCATCTCTATCGGAGCCGGATTATTCAGAATCTTATCACCGGCAATCTTAATGAGTCTTTTCAATATTTTCTGATCGGCTTCTACATGCCTCGTATAAAGTACCTTCTGTTCAGAATCATATTCCGAATAAACCAGAAACTGAGATCCTGTATATTCCTTAAGTCTCTTCAACAGGAAAACAGACATGTTTTCTTCAGGAAACATACCTGCCACCTCAGTAGCAAGCTTGTTCAGGAATTGCAACTCTCTGTTTTTTAACTTTATATCTTCTTCAGCTTTTTTACGATTGGTTATGTCATGTCCGGTACCAAAAAGCCCTTTTACATTGCCATTTGCATCATAAAGGGGAAATTTTGAGGTCAGCAACCAACGTATCGAACCTTCACCAGAAAAAAAATACTCCTCACGGTCAATAATGGGATTTAATGTTTTTATTACTGTCAGATTATCCGAATGCCCCCTTACACCTACTTCACCGGGGAACAGTTCCATATCATTTTTCCCAAGAACCTCAGCTTCAGTGGAATATCCAATGTTTTTTAAGTCCTCCCTGTTAGCTATAACTTTTCGTCCATCCTGATCGAGAATAAAAATTGTATCCGGAAGATTGTCGATAAGAGTCCTGAGCAGGTTTCGTTCGTTCTGAAGGTTCTCTTCCATGACCTTTCGGACTTCCATTTCAGTCTTCAGATCCTCCATCAGATTCATTATTGCTTGCTTGTTCCTTGTGATCTTATCGAGTGACTGTATCAGTTTATTCTCTGCTTTCTTACGGTCTGCGAGCTCCATTTCAAGAGCTTCTGTGCGATCGAGTACTATATCCTCAAGTCTTTGTTTTTCCTCTTTTTTCAAATCCTCAGATTCCTTTATCCTCAACATCGCCTTTATCTGGGCTCTCAATTCCGATTCGTCTACAGGCTTTGGTAAGAAAGCATCGGCACCGGCTTCAAGTGCTTTTACCCGGCTCTCCTTATCAGTCCTGTTTGCAGTGATCATAATTACAGGAATGTGCCTTAGCCTTGCATCCGATTTAAGTTTTTCGCAAACCTTATATCCGTCCATTCCCGGCATTACGATATCGAGAAGGATCACATCAGGCTTCTCAGTCTGACAAAGTGCAAGTCCTTTCATTCCGGAATCTGATGAAATATAAACTGTTCCGGGGAAAGCTTCAATTATCAATTCTTTCAAAACAATCAGGTTATCACTGTTGTCGTCAATTGCCAGTATTTTAATTGTCTTGATTGCCATTTATTTTGCAAATCAGTTAATATATCTTATTGTCTTGCGGTCTTGCGGTCTTGCGGTCTTGCGGTCTTGCGGTCTTGCGGTCTTGCGGTCTTGCGGTCTTGCGCCGTTTGCATTATTCCACAATTTTATATCTTTCCTTATTTCCCAGTTTTTTTAACAGAGAATTAACCTCCTTTTTGAGTTCAATCATTTTAATTTCCCTTCCTACTGTAAGATCATTGAATTGTTCAAGCTCCTCTATTTTTTGTCTCAGAGCCTCATCTGATTTCTTTTGTTCAGTAATATCAACCGCAAGACTTTGCAAAACTCTTTTTCCTTTATTAACACGCCCCAGGGGTGTTGTATGAAATTCCCATATCCTGCTTTTACCATCTTTTGTTTTGATTGTCCACTCTCCGTTATCCTGAGTTTCGTAAATAGTAAATAGGTTATCAATATATTCCTTTTTGCTTCCGATTCTCTCTCCGTATGCTGCTTCGGTCCAGTCGCTCAATGTTGGAATATCCTCAATTGAATATCCTGAATAATCTGTCCAGCCTTTACTGAGAAGAAGTACATTATCGGCTTCATCATGAATCATAATAGGAACCGGGGAGTTTGCCACAGCCAGATGAAACCGTTCTTCACTTTCTCTAAGAGTTTCCTCAGCCTGTCGTAATTCTGTAACGTCCTCAAGAACACAGTGAGTTTGTTTAAAATCTCCCTGAGAAGTATGTCCGATTCGTCCATCGAATGCAACACGTATTGTAGTACCGTCCTTTTTAATCATTCCGAACTCAGAATGTACTCTTCCCCATTCCTTGAATAGAGGGAATCGTAATTTGAATGGTTCAACGAATTCTGGGGTGAGAAAATCACCAAACCATTTGCCAACTACTTCCTCGCGTGAGTAGCCCAGCATATCAAGCCAGGTTTCGTTGACTTCGATAAATTCTCCTTCAGAATTGAGTGACTGATAACCAATAGGTGCTTTATCGAATAGCATTTTAAAGCGTTCCTCGCTTTCAATGAGTTCTTTTTCAGCAACTTCTTTTTTAAGCATAACTGCTCTTCTCTCAAGGGCAGATTTTATTGCAGGCCCCAAACGCGAAAGATTTTGCTTTATAATATAATCATCAGCACCCGACTTCATTATTTCAACAGCGACTTCTTCATTTACTGATCCTGTAACAAGGATAAAGGGTATTGATGGTGCCAGTTCATTTTTTAAAGTCAGGGCAGATAAACCATCAAACTGGGGCAACGAATAATCAGAAATTATTAATTCGGGTTCAAATGATTTCAATTCCGACAAATAATCTTCTTGATTATCAACAAGTTTCCTCGTAAAACTGATATTGTTTTTTGAAATTTCCCTCCATATCATTTCTGCATCTGCAGGAACATCCTCGACGAAAAGTATTCTTATTGAGTCTTTCATATTTAATATATTGGGCGTCGGGCTTCGGGCGTAGGGCTTCAGGATTTTTTTCCTGCAGCCTGATGCCTGTTGCCTGTCGCCTGTTTTCTATCTTAATGGTTGGTTTACCAGTAACCAGTACAACCCAAGACTGCTCATTGCATTAACAAATTTATCAAAATCGACAGGCTTTACAACATAGCTGTTGACACCAAGCTTATAGGCTTCTATAATATCAGGTTCCTCACGGGATGAGGTTACAATCACAATCGGAATATAAGAAGTGCGTTTATCAGCCTTCACCAATCTAAGAACTTCAAGTCCGTTTACCTTTGGCAATTTCAGATCGAGCAGAACAACCTTTGGAGGGTTCTGGAAGCTTCGGTTTGAAAAAGTTCCCTTGCAGAAGAAAAAATCAAGCGCAACCTGGCCATCCTCAGCAACATAGACATTATTAGCAAGATTATTTTTCTTCAGTGCACGTAAAGTTAGTTCTGCATCGCGTGGATCATCCTCCACAATCAGAATTTCAACTGCATTCATGTCGCTCATAGTTAGTCAATTTATAATCAGAACAATTAATACTTTTAAACCATTGATTTAGTTATAATATCACTTTCCTTTTTCAGGTTCCCAACAACAGGCAAGGTAAAATAAAATGTTGCTCCCTTCCCAACTTCTGCTTCAGCCCATACTTCTCCTCCATGACGATGAATAATTCTCTGAACAATTGCAAGACCAACACCGTTTCCTTCAAACTCCTTTGAACTATGAAGTCTCTGAAATACCCCGAATAGTTTTTTCACATACTGCATGTCGAATCCGACTCCGTTATCCTTAACATAATAAACAGGAGTACTGTTATTTTTTTCACAGCCCACTTCAATCTCAGGGGTTTCCATTTTAGCACTGTACTTTATTGCATTGGAAATCAGGTTGATCATCACCTGTCTAATTGTTGCAAAATCACCAATGGCTACCGGAAGTTTCCTTACAGTGAATTTAATCCGCTTCTTTTCCTCAGTAGTTAAAAGTTCGTTATAGACAGTATTCGCCATTTTGGTCATATCAATTCCTGAGCAATTTATCTCAGTCCTGCCAATTCGTGAGAAAGAAAGCAGGTCGTCAATAAGCTGGCCCATATGAACCGAACTTGCTTCAATTATCCCGCAAATCCTTTTCCCTTCCTCATCTAATAGATCTTTACAATCCTCTCTTAATATTCTTGTAAAACCATGAATAGCCCTGAGCGGTGCCCTTAAATCGTGAGATACTGAATAACTGAAAGCTTCAAGTTCCTTGTTGGCAGCTTCAAGTTGAGCAGTGCGTTCAATTACCCGTTGTTCGAGAGACTCATTGAGCCGGATGATTTGGGACTCTGCATTCTTACGGTCAGTTATATCAATTATCGAAGTAATAAAATATTGTGGTTTTCCATCGTTATCGCGCTGAAGATATGTTGAAACATCGGTGAATACCGTACTTCCGTTTTTGTGAATATATCTTTTCTCAAATCTCGCATTGCCAATTTCGCCTTTTAACAACGACTGCACAATTTCGTCTGTCATCTTATTGTCTTCAGGATGGCTTATTTCCTTCCAGTTTTTTGACTTAAGTTCATCTTCTGTATACCCTAAAACATTACAGAATGCTCCATTTACATTAATTGAACCATCGACACTGGTAATAGATTTACCAACAGGTGAATGTTCAAAAAGATTCCTGAATTTTTCCTCACTCACCTTTAATGCAAGCTCTGACTCTATCCTCTTTGTAATGTCCCTTGCAAAGGCAGTTGCTCCCACTATCTCCTCTTTTTCATTCCTGATTGGATTATAAAATGACTCATAATAACTTCGCACTTTATCGCCATATTCCTGTATAGTAATAAAAGATTCACCCTTCATTGCGCGGCCATAATTTTCTTTTGCATTTAAGATATCATCCTCCCCAATCATGCATTCAAGAAGATTCATTCCTGCTTCTACAGTTATACCGTAAGCAGATCTCATAACTGCTTTGTGTACATCATTAAAGGATAGATAATTATAATCCATATCTATAGCAAGAATAATCATTTCAACAGGACTATTCAATGTTGCTTTAAGGATTAACTGTGTTTTTTTGAGATCAGCTTCAGCTTTCTTCTGTTCCGTTATGTCGAGAATGAGAGATGATACTCCAATTATAATTCCCGAAGGATCCACAAGAGGAGTATTAAACCATTCACAATTAATAATTCTGCCATCTTTTGTAATATTTTCATTCGAAGACCGTGTACCTCCTTTTTGAGTAATAAGCGATTCCCATACTCCATCAATATATTCCCAAACATTTTCAGGAACTATGAGTGTCATGAACTTGCCGATTACTTCTTCATGGGTGTACCCAAAAATCAATGATGCTGATGTATTCCACTCAATTATATTGCCATTTGGGTCAAAGTCTATAATTGCAAGTGGGGTTTGTTCAAAGTGAAGCATCATTCTTTGACGGGAAATTATAAGATCTCTTTCAGCTGCTTTCCTTTTTTCAATTTCATCAGTAAGATCTTCAATTAGGTTTAGCGATGCTCTTCTGGCTTCCTCAAGATCCTTAATAATCAGTTCTACCTGATTGGTTTTAATTTTTGAAAGACCCTGTACTCTTTTCATTATCCTAAAATTACAATAAAACCTTTTGTCATTTGGTGTGCGGCGGTCATTTGTTATTTGCGTTTTTCTTCACTTTTGTCTTTTTACTTTTGTCATTTGTATTTATTTGTCTCAGCTGTAGACTTATACCTCGCCGGTTTATTAATTTCCCCGCATAACTCATTGACCTCCTGTTTAAGTTCTACCATCCTTAGTTCCCTCCCAACCATTATTTTATTAAATTTCTCCAGCTCGCTTACCTTACTTTGGAGTTCGACTTCCATTCTTTTTCGCAACGTGAGATCTCTTGCAAGAACCGCCACTCCGATAACTTCCGAGTTATCATTCATAATCGGATTATGGGCAACCTCGAAATATACCCTCGACAACCTCTCGTCACCTGAAAATGCATCTTCAACAAACTGCTCGCCTTTCAGAGCACGATCGATATTCTGCTTAGCCTGAACCCGGTCTTCTTCAACATTCATACAATCGAGTATATTCATTCCGATTGCAATTTCAGAATTATATATATTCTTCATTACGGCGGCATGAGTTTTGTTGAAACTCGTATAACAAGAATTAGAATCAACTGAAAAAATAGGACTCGAAGTGCTGTCATTCAATCCTTTAAGCGTAAAGAATTGTTGTCTCAACTTCTCCTCTGCTTTTTTATAATCTGTTATATCGTGGAAGACGACAATACCAGCTTTTACTTTTCCGGTATCATCTAGTATAGGTGCAGCGTTAGCCAGAACAATTCTGTCAGTATTGTCATCGCGTGAGATAATAAACTCCCTGCTGTTCGACTCTCCAAACATAATGGCACGGGCAAGAGGGACTTCATCAGGCTGATAGAGACTTCCGTCGTGGTGTTTGATCTTCCAGCTTGACACATATTTATTAATATCAATATCAGCAACTATCTCTTCTTCTGATTTTGCCGGTATCATTAGTCCGGCTTTATTGACATATCTTAATATTCCACTGGGGGCGTCTGCTATTGCAATACCAGAAGGGCTGCAGTCCATTGCTGCTTTCAGAATAGCCTCTGCTTCTTTTAAAGAATCTTCTGTTTTTTTTCTTTCTGTTATATCATTTAAACTTGCCAGGACACATTTCTCACTATTGATTGAAATAATCTCTGCTGACATAAGACACCTTATAATCTCTCCTTCATTTTTTCTAAACTGAAATTCCCTTTCAAGGACTCTTCCTGCTTTTGATAATGCCTCAACAAAAACGGATCTATCCTCTTCCTTATACCACAGTTTAAGATCATTTGTAGTTAGCCCCAGAACTTCCGAAGACCGGAATCCTGAAATATCTTCAAATCCTTTATTCACCTCAATTATTTTTCCGTCAGATAGTCGGGTAAGCAGAATTGCATAAGGATACGAGTGAAATGCTTTTGAGAATTTCTCTTCCTGATTCGCTACATCCGATAAAAGTCGCCGGTTGAACATAAGAGCCAGATTATAAGTAAGAAGGATGAAAAGCATCTGATAAGATATGATCACAAACATTTCGAATTTACCAGAGTGAAAATAATCAGTCACGGAATGATCTGCAATAAAAAAATCTGCGATTCTAAGCACATTGATCAGGCTATATGCAATGAAGACTGTACCTACTCCTGCAGCTATCCTACGCATTTCACCATTCACCTTAAAAAATATAAGCCATGAACACTGAAAAGTTATAATAAGCATTGTAGCAGCCAGATTCAGGTTTCGTACAGCGAGATCTGGCTTTACCTGAGAAAACCATATTGACAGAAAAATAAACAGCAAAAGCAGGATGTAATTATGATAATTATTCCTCTTAATACCTGCAAATCTCTCAAGAGCGATCAGACCAAGAATGGTTCCTGAAATGACCAGCGTATTTGAAACAACCATCGATATCAGGTCGGGTATAGCACCGCGAAGAGCAATTAGAATAAGAGCAGTCGTCTGGAACAGAAAATTTATTACCCAAAAAAACGTTCCTTCAAACCGTTTCCTGTTCTGGTAGTATAGCATCATAATTACCAGAGTGACAATAATGTTAGTTATTACAAAACTGAATATTAATGTCCGCAAATCGATTGAGACCATACATCGGTTTTTAATTATACAACTACAAGTTTATAGCAGTTATTTTAATTCATTAAGAATTAACTAACACGTGAAAGTTACTGCATAATAAACGATTCATTTGTAGGGGATATACTGAATGGGTTGTAGGGGAAATACCTACAAGAAGTCTGCGACATTCATTTGACCTGAGGCTGTCATTTGCGCTGCGCGCGACTTTGAATGACAGTTGAATGACTATTTCTCATCCGACAGTCCCTCCTTAATGGCATAACGTATAATATCGGATGTGGTTTTTAGATTAAGTTTTTCAAGGATCCTTTCCCTATAGGTGCTAATTGTTTTCGGACTCAGAGAGAGTTCCTCCGCAATACTGCTCATCATTTTACCAGCAGCCAGCATTGAAATTACTTCCATCTCTCTGACGGATAGTTTTTCATGAAGTGGAGTCTCATTTTCCTCAATAAAATTAAATGCTATCTTTTCTGCAAGAGAAGATGAGATATAACGTACTCCCTGAGATGCCTTAACTACGGCAGCAATGAGTTCTTCAGGTGCACTCGCTTTTGAAAGGTAACCTAAGGCACCAAGTTTAAGGGCTCTTAAAGCATATTGTTCCTCTGGATAAATGCTCAGAATTACAACTGCTGTCTCAGGTTTGAGTTTTTTAATATCACCAAGTAATTCAAGGCCACTTCTTCCAGGTAAAGAAATATCAAGAAGGACAACATCAAAACTTGTTGTCTGCAATTTTTCCAGGAGTTCTTTCCCGTTTCCTGCTTCGTCAATTATTCCAAATCTCTCAAACTTATCATCCTCAAGCATTTGCCTTATCCCCCTTCTCACGATAGGGTGATCGTCGGTTATGAGTACTCTTATCATCTTAAACCTTACTTGTCATTCTATTGTCATTTGGCTCGTGTCCGTCGTTATGAACCGGCAACTGCTGGTATCGATAATGATACAATTGTCCCCGTTCTGTCATTACTGGCAATTGTTAATTCTCCACCAATAACACTTGCACGTTCTCTCATTCCAATTAATCCAAATGACTTACTGCTCTCAACCTCCTTCTCATTAATCCCACTCCCATTATCTTTAATGGAAACTTCCAGTAAATTATCATTGAATTTTACCCTGACAATCACTCGTGTTGCTCCTGAATGACGGGCTACATTAGTCAGTGCTTCCTGAACAATCCTGAAAACCACAAGTGAGATCTTGCCATTAAATGAAATATTCTGAGGTGCGTGCAAGAAACTTGTTCTGATGCCCGATTTTTTGCCGAACTCCCTGATCTGCCACTCTATTGCTGGAACAAGTCCGAGATCATCAAGAATACTTGGCCTTAAACCGTAGGATATTCTTTGAATACTCTCAATTGTATCAGTTACCAGAAGACTCATCTGGTGAAATTTGTTTTCAACTGTGCGCGACTGAACTCCAATTCTTGATTTTAACCAGGAGATATCCATATTCAGTGCCGAGAGTTTTTGACCCAGATCGTCGTGCAGGTCGCGAGCTATCAAAGTGCGTTCCTCTTCCCTTACCTCCACAAGATGCCGTGTAAGTTCCCTTAGTTCCTGAGTGGTCTGACTCAGCTGTTCTTCGAAAAGTTTTCTATCCGAAATATCATGCGAAACAACCTGTACTCCGATAACTTCACCTTTTGAATTACAAACCAGGGAATGGCTTGAAGAGAACCAGTATTTACCTGTTGGTGACTCAATATAATCCTCAAAGACAAGGTTTTTTTTCAACCTTATTTTCTCCCGTAAGCGGTTAATATACTTTGTACCCGCTTTCTTCCCGAATACTTCTATAAGCGATTTACCCGAATAATCCTCCAATTTGCCACCTATATTTTCCAATGCACGGGTATTAAAGTAAAGTATCTTTCCTTCGGGAGAATACAGTCCTACCCCGACACCGCTCTGCTCTGATAGTAACCGGTATTTTTCTTCGCTGCCGCGTAGTTCTTCTTCCATTATGAATTTAGAGATTGCAATGGCAAGATTATCTGCAAGAAATTCGAGAACTTTTAACTTCGTTGCAGAGAATATCCCTTTCCTTTTATCGTTGACCTGCAACAGACCAAGTATGTTATCTCCTGACTTTAGCGGAAATAGTCCAACAGACTCATAGCCTTCGCCATTGCAGTGGTTTCGTGTTCGTGCTTTTCTGTCTGCCTCAGTTGTAGTTGCGAGCAGTTCAGTAGTACTGTTTGACCAGAAACTCCCGTGGGGTGTAAAAAATGGTGCTGATTGGTCGAATCTCGACCTGATCACATTTCCGCACATGCAATCGAGAATGGGATTTTCTTCAGGATCCTTAATAGGATGGCCCTCTTTATCATACGAACATAAATCCTTTTCCAGCAAAATAAACTCTTTTGAGAATCCAAATGATTGAT
This sequence comes from Bacteroidales bacterium, assembly GCA_031396165.1. Classification (GTDB taxonomy): domain Bacteria; phylum Bacteroidota; class Bacteroidia; order Bacteroidales; family VadinHA17; genus LD21. The sequence goes on from JANNKF010000127.1 coordinate 15,234, forward strand.
AGTATGGAAAATCCTCACCATCTTTCAACCTCACACCCACTGCTTCAAATTCATATTTTTCCCTGAGAAACTCTGTAACTGACTTTATTAAATCGTATTTGCATGTAGCCCTGTTAATTCGTTCCAACAACTCATTTGAGGTACTCAATAATTCTTCAGCTTCGGTTCTCAATGTGATATCCCGGATGATTGTTATACTGCGTGCCTTGCCTTTTGAGTCTTCGAAAATAGTTGAGGTAATATCAGCAGGGAAAACTGATCCGTCTCGCTTGCGAAAGTTTACTTCACCACTGCTCTTACCTGTTTCTGTTCTCTCTCTGAGAAAGAGTGGGATCCTATAATCGGAAGGATCAAGGAGGCCCTTTCTGCCGATCTCCTTTATTTCGGTTTCTGTTCTTCCAAATAATTTACATGCTGCAGGATTTGCAGATTGAATCCCTCCATCAGGTGTGGCAATGAGAATTGCATCAATGCTGTTTTCAAAAATAGCCAGATATATGTTTTCGGAAGCACTCATAGATTCATCAGATTGTAAAGTGAAACTTACTCCCTCTGTTATTCAAAATGTATATAATTAAATAAAATGAGTATCAGCAATCTTGCATAAAGATTCATTGATTTTCAAGCAGTTTGCAATATCCTATTCATGATTGCCGATAGTCATTTGAAATAATTTGAGCATATATTTCACCAATATACGAAACTTAAGAGAATAGGTTACAATTACAGCTTTTTCTTACTGCATTAAAAATTTGCTTTTCAATTATCTAAAATCTAATTTTACCATAAAAGAAAGATTAATATAATACAAATAAAGTCATGAAAAATACGATTCAATTATTCAGTGTAATAGTTACACTTATTCTTTTTGGTGTGACAGAATCTTTTTCCCAGGAATGGCCCCAATGGAGAGGGATTAACCGTGACAGTAAAGTAACAGGGTTCAAAGCTCCAACAGTTTGGCCGGCTGAGCTCAAGCAGGACTGGAAGGTAACTGTCGGTACCGGTGATGCCACTCCTATACTTGTTGGAAGCACCATCTTTCTGAATACCCGACAGGGTTCAGATGAAATTGTATTGTGTCTTGATGCAGCAACCGGCAAGGAATTGTGGAAATATCAATATCCTTCAATTGCTGTAACAGGAGCCGCTGGATCTCACCCCGGCCCTAGAGGGACTCCGGCACTGGCTGATGGTAAAGTTGTGACCTTTGGTGCTGCTGCAATCCTTACTTGTCTCGATGCAAAAACAGGAAATGTTATTTGGAAAAGAGAGAATCCCGGAAATGCTGTTCCTCAGTTTTTCACCGGATTATCACCACTTATTATTGATAATCTGTGCATTGTACACGTCGGAACAAAAGATAACGGGGAGGTTCTGGCACTCGATCTGAAAACCGGAGCCGAAAAATGGAAATGGTCTGGCGACGGACCTTCTTACTCTTCTCCTTCAATAATGAATATTGATGGGAAGAAACATCTCATCGTTGTTACTGAGAAAAACATGATAGCTCTGAATCTTTCCGACGGAAAACTTTTATGGCAATTTACCGCTCCTATTCAGCAAAGGTTTTATAATTGTGTAAGCCCCTATATTGACGGTCAGACTATCTACCTTAGCGGACAGGGAAGCGGAACTAAAGCAATAAAAATTGAAAAATCGGGTAATGACTTCATTACAAAAGAATTATGGAGCAACCCTGCGGTGGGTGGAAAATGGAATACTCCGGTTCTTGTAAAGGGTTTTCTGTATGGTTTTACCGATCAGAAACGAGCATATTGTCTGAATGCATCAACGGGAGAAACTGCATGGATCGATTCTAATGTCAGCAGCGATTTTTCAACAATTGTCGATTGCGGGTCATTAATTATTGGTCTGGCAAGCACGGCCAATCTGTTTATCCTGAAACCTGAGCCGGCTGCCTATACAGAAGTGGCAAAATATAAGGTTTCGGAGAGTGCTGTATACGCTTTTCCTGTGATAGCAGGAAATAAGATATATATTAAGGATGCAGAAACACTGGCATTATATAAAATAGAATAATAATCATTTGTTGAACGGGACATGATTTAGGGACACACCATGGTGTGTCTTATGCTCGGCGAAGTCTCATGACTTCGCCTAATGTTAAATGTAGTCTTCAGAATAGAACTTAGTAGAAGCGAAGTCCGGAGACTTCGCTTAGCTGGGACTTCTCTTAGCTGGGGACATGCCATGTGGACACACCATGGTGTGTCCCTACATTTACCATACCTTCTCCATTAACAGGATATTCCTCAATTCATTTGGGGATATATTCTCCCTGATCTCACCACCATCAACTACGGAGATGTAACCTGATTCTACCGATACCACAAGAAATAAAGCATCGGAATGTTCCGACATCCCAATGGCAGCACGGTGCCGCATTCCAAAACGCGGTTCTACATCCACCTGTTCGGTTACAGGCAACGGGCACCTGGCAGCAAGTATTTTATGTCCCTCAATTAAAACAGCACCATCATGTAACGGGGTATTTTTGAAGAATATAGTCTCAAGCAGTTCTGAACTTATCCTGGCATTAATTATCTCACCGCCGTCGGAATAGAGATCCAGACTGCTCCTTCTGCCGATAACGATCAAAGCACCTGTATTTCTGGATGCCATTTTCTCACAAGCCCTTACAATCTCCTCTGCTTCTTTCGGACTCCCCGGTTCACTTCCCATTGCAGAAAAGAATCTGCTTATCGAAAACCTTCGACCTGTAATATATCTGTTTCCCAAAACCAGCAAAAACCTTCTTACCTCCTGCTGGAAAACTATTATCAGAGCAAGTACTCCAACTCCTATTACCTGACCAAGGAGTGCACTTATCATCTCCATATTGAGCGCCTTTACAATAATCCATGTAAGGTAGATGAAGAATATTGCAATAAATATTGTGAAAGCGACAGTACCTCTTATAATCCTGTAGATCTGAAACAGGATAATTGCTACCAGGAATATATCAATTATATCGAGTACTGTAATGTTAAATGGCATGATGAATTATAATAATTTTTAACAAAAACATATTTTACCTATGGTCGGAAGACTGAAGACCGAAGACCGAAGTCGGAAGACCGAAGACCGAAGTCGGAAGACCGAAGTCCGAAGACCGAAGTCCGAAGATCCTTTACTTCTGTCTTCTGTCTACCGTCTCCCGACTTCTTTTAACCAACCTTACAACCTCGACTGCCTCCTTCACATCGTGTACGCGCAATATATCTGCACCGTTGGAAAGGGCTAAGGCATTCAGCGCTGTAGTGCCGTTCAATGCTTCATCGGCTGTGATTTTTAGAGTTCTCCAGATCATCGATTTGCGCGAAACACCAACCATCACTGGTAAACCCGCAACTGAGAATTCGTCAAGCCGTTTCAGCATTTCAAAATTATGATCTGCGGTTTTTCCAAAGCCGAATCCAGGATCAACTATAATATCTTTGACTCCTGAAAGTCTTAGTTTATATATTCTCTCTCCGAACCATTTCAGTATATCTGCCACAACATCATCATACAAAGGACAATTCTGCATACTTCTTGGTTCCCCCTGCATATGCATCAGAATATACGGAACATTCAGTTTCGAAACAATATTGAACATCGAATTATCAGCTTCACCCCCTGAAATATCATTAATTATATGAGCCCCACACTCCTCTATGGCCTTCTGTGCGATAACTGCCCTGAATGTGTCGACAGATAATACTGCGTTGGGAAATTCAGTGGAGATGAGTTTTATTACTTTCAGTATACGGGCAGCCTCTTCGTTTTCGGATATTACTTCGGCTCCCGGCCGGGTAGAATACCCTCCAATATCAAGAATATCAGCACCTTGCTCCAACATAGTTGAAGCTGCGACCAAAATTTCAGTGTCAGAATTATAACGGCTCCCTTTAAAAAAAGAATCAGGCGTAACATTCAATATTCCCATGACAAGAGGAGTCTCCAGATCAAGAAGTTTTCCTCCGGCATTTATATATCGTGGTTTGTTCAGCACAACTATTTTTATAAAAGACGAATATAAGAAATTTTAACACGAAGTCGCACTGAGGGAGCATGGGGTAACCCTGTTTTTTTACTCCGTGGTTAATAAATAGAATTTATCGCATTTGCACTTTTATCTTTGCCCTCTGGTTATTACATTTGTACTGAAAGAAATCAATAGGAGAATGAAGCTTTTTGTAATTGAGGGGGTTGACGGTGCAGGCAAATCGACGCAGATTAAAATGTTGCATAACTTTTTTGCAGAAAAAGGTTATAAATGCGAATACATGCACTTTCCAAGAACCGACAACCCCTACTTCGGAGAACTGATTGCCAGATTTCTGAGAGGTGAATTTGGTACACTCAGTGAGGTCGATCCATACCTTGTTGCCATGCTCTACGCCGGTGACAGGAAAGATGCGTCGGAGATTATAAGTGATTGGTTGAAGGAGGGCAAAATTGTACTGCTCGACAGGTATACTTACTCAAATATTGCCTATCAATGCGCAAAAATTCAGGATGTTAAAGCGCAGGCTGAACTAATGAAATGGATCCTCTCTCTTGAGTTTAACCATTTTGCGATCCCAAAACCTGATCTTAATATTTTTCTTGATGTGCCTTTTGCATTCACTGAGAAGAAACTTCTTGATACCAGGTCAGGCGCTGACCGTAACTATCTCAATGGTAACCGGGATATCCACGAGGAGAGCCTTATTTTTCAGAAGAATGTCAGAGATATTTATTTCAGGGTTGCACAAAATGACGAACGTCTTGCCCTGGTGGATTGCAGTACCAGCAACGGGAGTATGCTTTCACCTCCGGAAATATTCAGCCTCATTGTTAAGATACTGAAAATCAGAAAATTTATTTAAAATGAAAATAATAAGGTTAGTAGCAAGAATTATTGTAGGTCTTACCTTTGTTTTTTCAGGGATAGTTAAAGCAATTGATCCGCTTGGATCAGCGTACAAATTCCATGATTATTTTCAGGCATTTAATCTTGGTTTCCTAGATGGATTTAGTCTCCCTTTAAGCATCTTATTGTGTACTGCTGAATTTATTGCCGGTTTTGCTGTGTTATCAGGGCTAAGACAGAAGACAGGGATTTGGATCGTTCTCATGTTAATGGTTGTATTCACCCCATTAACATTTATTCTGGCCCTGACAAATCCGGTTTCAGATTGTGGGTGTTTCGGCGACGCAATACACCTTACAAACTGGCAAACATTCTGGAAAAATATAATAATTGTATTTTTTACACTTATTCTCTTCACCGGCAGAAAATACACTATGACAGTGTTTAAACCCGTTGTTGAATGGGTTACAATAGCATTAATGGTATGTCTGTTCATTCTGTTTTCAGTTTACAACCTCCGGTATCTTCCTGTTATCGACTTCCTTCCATATAAGACAGGTATAAAAATTGCTGATAAAATGATTATGCCCGAAGGTGTGGCTTCTGATGAATATCATACCACTTTTATATATGAAAAATCAGGAGTGAGCAAGGAGTTTGAACTCAGCAACTATCCTGCTGATGATACTTCCTGGAAATTTATTGACCAGAAATCAGTTCTCGTAAAAAAAGGCTACCAGCCACCTATTCACGATTTTGTAATTACTTCAATGAATGGGGTTGATATTACGCAAACCATACTCTCCGCTTCAGGATATTCAGTTTTTATGGTATCGAAGAAGCTGGCAGAGGCAGAGAAAGATGATCTCTATTCAGCTTTTGAATTCGGGAGGTTCTGTATGGCGAACGGAATTGGATTTTATATACTCACAGCCTCTGGTACCGACGAAGTAAAGAGCTATGAAAATGGACTTATATTTTGTTCTGCTGATGAAACAACACTTAAAACAATGGTACGGGCAAATCCCGGCTACATGCTGATTAAGGATGGCACTATTATTGGTAAATGGTCATGGGCCAATCTCCCAAAAAATGAGTGGTTTGAAAAACTAATTAACGAAACTAAATAGTCAATATG
>JANNKF010000138.1:0-21340 GCA_031396165.1 Bacteroidales bacterium
ACCGCCACCGCCACCGCCTCTGTTGCCAAACCTCGGATTGACGACATTGTTATAGATCGATCCGAAAGTATAGGTAATGCTCAATCCGCCCTGGATGCTGAAATTGGTAGCCTGTTCCTTCAGACGTAACAGTCTTTCAGCTTCAGAAAGATCACCCTTTACAAGGTTAAGCTGATCGTTGATATATGCGATTCCTCCGTTTACCGAGAGCGATAGTCCCTTCACAATCCTTACCCTTGTAAAGCCGAAAAGCTCAATTTTATTCTTTGAAAAATCATGGAAATAATTTGACCCTGTCAGCGATATATTTATTGATCCCCATTTTTTCTGAACCTGGTATGCAACACTTAACTCATGCTTATAGAGGCTTTCACTTGTTTTTGTAAATATCGTTGTATCGATATAATTGCTGAACTCATAACCGGCACTATACAGAAATCTGAACTGCCTGTGTGTTGCTTCTGAATATGGGAACAAATCATACTCAATAGATGGAAGAAACTCAGTATTAAAATTATAATTTTCGCTTGTTGAGGATGCCAGGTCCCATTTCAATCCGGCCGACCAGTGATTCCCGAAACTCTTAACAAACAAAAGATTGGCTTCTCTCTGGTTCCTTATGTACTCTGTTGTAACCCCGTCTTCTATAAACTTCTGTTTATTATTATCCATTTCGAAATCCAGATCAAGCTTGATCTCGGGAGTTATTTTTCGAATACTCACCGAATTTGAAAAGAATAACCTGTTGTATGATGCCTCAGCGTTAAAACGAGGGCTTGTCTGCAATTCAAATACCCAGTTGTTCCACCTGTCAACAACAACTTCCTGCCTCATTTCGGAATTATTAATGATCTCAATCTCGCTGAAAAGAGAGGTTCTGGCAACATAACGCATTAAGCCCATTTTCATTAAGTTAGTCTTCTTCTCCCTAACAATAGTACCCGTCTCATCCGGATTACTCGTATATGTTAATGTGTCAGTCATGCCGGCAAAACGTCCCTGTCCCTGAAATGTAAAAGTGAACTGATTCCCTCCACTTCCTGCATTCTGACTTGTAACAAGTAAATAAACCTCAGCCTCACGTGTGTCTCTTACATAGTTAACATAAGGGATCTCCTCTCTGGTGAAATTCATATCGCATGAATTGCAATCGATGAAAAAATTAAGAGCCCCGCTCCTTTTAGAATCTTCGGGCCCACCGCCTGCCTGTGCGAAACAACCGTTATTTAAAAAGAAACCCGGTAATAATATTACCAGGATAACAAATAAGATCCTTTTCATTATATTGATTTTCATGAATTTAGACATTTGCAAAACCTGCTCATTCTTAATTTTAAAAACCAGGAGCAGGAATGCAAATATTAAAATATATTTCAATAGAAATACACGATAGCCGGGCAGGCACCGGAGAATTAATGTTTTTTAACAGTTTTCATGCAATCAGATAATCAGACTAGCCCGGCAGATTATCTATTTCCTTTTTGATTGAATGTTGTTGTATGAAAATTTTCCTTTGGATTTCCCGGTTCCGCTTAATAACCAAAAAATCCTTTTGATGTTGCCTATAAAAAGAGCTTTACTTAATTTCATTTTGAAGGATTCATTGTAAATTTCACCCTGGAAATACTGACCTCTCTTTAAAATAAATCGTGTAAACGAGGCCGATGTAATACCCCATTTATTTAGGAATTGCTTGCTTCCCTTGTTCCCGGTAATTCTCTGAGTTGATTTGGATCCAAAATGATATGCGCGGCTAGCGTCAACTCCCATGAAGAAGCGAACACCTGCCTCATAAAGTTTCATTGAAAAATCAGGGTCGGAATAAAGGCCTGGAAAGTATTCAATACTATATCCACCAATAAGATCCCAAATCTTCCTGTGAACAATATTTGGGGGCCAGGTTGCGCCACTCCAATCTTTACTTGTTATTGATTTAAACTCCTTAAGGAGGATTTCTTCACGAAAGGTTTCGGGTGAATTACCATAGTTGAAGGGAGCAAGTATTCCCGGATGAGGTGAAATTCTGGGTTCAATAGTAGTTGAAGATAAAAAGAAATAATAATGGGACAAGCTTTCTATTACTTTCCATAATTCCAGGTCCCAGTCGGGCAACATGTACATATCATCATTCAGAAAAGCAATGTAATCGGTTTTGACAAGTGATCTGCATGCATTCATTGCCCAGCAAACGCCAACATTATCAATGCTATAAGTATAGTCGAATCCACTTTCCCGAACCCACTCCATAGTGCCGTCGGTTCCTTCGTTTACATGGATTATTATCTGATGCTTAAAAGCTGAGTTTTTCTCAATGCTGTTTAAACATAATTTCAGAAAAGCGAGATTATTCCAACTAGGAATAATTATTGAGAATTTGTTGTTTTTGTCGTCCTTATTACCAGGGTGCCAGCTAATCATTTTTTTTATTTAAAGATTACTATATTTTCACTAGGATAGAAATAATACAGGTTTCAATGCCACAATATTAATGTAATACTTCATCAAAATATGTTTATCCGATTTGATTTTGACCAATTCCATTTACACAAAACGATTTCCCTGTTTTCTTTTTTTCCAACATTAGTTTTTCTACGTATTCAGTATCTGAGGAATTGTAGTTAACATTATGATAAAGGTGATAAACAATGGCTTTCCCCTTCATTGACCGAACTTTTAATCCTTGTTTTTTTAGTCTCCAGTCGATATCAAAGTCTTCACCAACACCTGCACGATTGTAATCCTCATCGAAACCATTTACTGACAAAATGTTTTTTTTCATTATGCCCCAATTACATCCTAAAATCCTTCTGTACTGTTTGTCTGTGTTTTTTTTGAATGGAAGATATAATCCGGCGCCTAAGCTTTTCCCACCATATATTAAAGCCATTAAAATATTGATAGTTTTAACAGACTTTGATTTTAATACTATCTCTGTATGTTTTTTACTGCAAAAAACCCTTCTCCCATAACTAAACTGATGATCTGTTATTCCTTGGCTATATTCTTTCATAAAATGTTTATGAAGAATACAATCACCGTCAATGAACACGATTTGTTCACCATTAGATATTTTAACTGCACTATTTAATATTCGAGTCTTTCTGAAGCCACTATCCTCTTGCGATACATGCTGTATACTATATCTATGATTAAGGCGCGCTTTATTAATAAATTCAACAGTTTGAGGGTCGTCATTGTCTTCTGCAATGATTACTTCAAAATTTTCAAACGACTGTTTATCAAGTGATTGAAATATTAGCTCTAAAAAATCCAGACGTTTATAAAATGATATTATCAATGAAATCATATTTGATCTAAAGTTATTAAACTGATATACAGTGCCTGAATTTATTTCAAACTTAAGCCTTTTTCTGGTCCGATAAATATATAGTGTGTTACCAATTTATAACTTTCTATTTCTTAAACTTTTTTTTCAGCAACAACTATGTATTGTGCAGTCAAGAAGTCTCTGATCAAGCCAAAAGTTAACTTATCAATTATTCTTTTTTTAATATGTTCCTTTTCAAATATTAAATTAGAATGTATTGAAACCGGAGAAAACATTGTTGAAGTTAAAAGAGATATAATGTTTTTCTTACAGAAAAAACGCAAATGAGTTCTATCCAGTAAACCGTGATCTTCGTACTTAAAATCTGCACTTATCAAAATCTTATAAAGAGTGTGATATTCTCTGAAATTAGGAATACTGATAATTATTACCCCATTTTGTTTTAAATGCTTATGTAGTTTTCTCAAAGTATTCCATGGATCAACTAGATGTTCAAGTACATCACCGCAAATGATCACATCAAAATAATCTTTTGGTAAATCTAATTCGATATTTTCAATATTACCAGTTATCAATTTATCAATTTCAGGATTTTCTTGTTGAGAATCATTCAATTTCATCAATTCAACACCAACAACCTCTTTAGCAAGATTTAATTTTTTTATTACAATTAATGTATCGCAGCTGCCTGCTCCAATTTCTAAAACCTTATTATTTTCATTTTTGGGAATTAATCCTATTAAATCAAAACGTGGATTATTGAAATATTTTTTACTTTTATCTTGATACATAATCAGATTTAATAAGGCAGGTGTTTAAAAAATCATTTTATCCAAATCTGTTATAGATAGCCTCAGGAATCCTTTAGCAAAGATTGATAAAGTTTCATATAGGAATCTGCGATAACGTCTTCCTTAAAATTATTGACAAACTCAGCACCTCTGGTTATCATTTTATCCCTGAGCTCCTTACTGTTGATTACACTTAAAATGGCCTCGCCAATTTTTTCAGGGCTGTTGGGATCTACGTATAAACTTCCGGGTCCAGCTGCCTCTTCAAAACATCCGCCTTCGCTTGTTACTACAGGGGTTCCTGAGACCAGGGCTTCGAGCAGTGGTATCCCGAATCCCTCAAAAAACGAAGGATAAATGAAGCATTCTGCATTTTGGTATATAACCGGTAATTCGATATTTAAGATACCTTCCAGGAATATTATATTTTTTAGTTTATTGGTAGAAATATAATTCAGAACTTTTTTATAATACTGATCGACCTTTCGGCCAATAACAATTAGTGGAAGGTTGATATTTGTTGTATGTATTGCTTTTACAAGTCCCATTAAATTTTTGCGTTCCTCAATAGTCCCGACATATAAAAGATATCTCTCCGGTAAATTATATTTTGTTCTCACTTCCTGTTCGAGCTCTTTACTGTATTTATTCCAAAAATGATGGTTGCAGCCCTGATGGATTACAGATATTTTTTCAGGTGATATGTTAAGATATTTTATAAGGTCGTTTTTGGTCTGATTACTTACAGCAACAATTTTATCGGAAATCCGGCATGCATGAAGTAATTTGCGACGATATATTTTTGCATCAATTAAACCATAGTACTCCGGGAATCTTATGAAAATAATATCATGAACCGTAACTACCGACTTTACACCAATTTTTTGAATACCTATTGGAAGTTCCTGACTTAATCCATGAAATATATCCAGTTTTTGTCTCTTAATGTCGTTTACAATGTACTTACTTCGCCAGAGTGAGCTGAACAATTTGAATAAAGTAAAGCTTGGTTCAATCAAACTGAACTGTCCTTCATTTTCCATAATAAACCTATTTTCAGTTTTCGGCGTAAAAAGAGAATAGGAGTTCCCTTGGTGGTTTTTTGAAAGAGTAAATAACAGGTTACGGCTATAATTCCCTAATCCGCTATGGTTAAAAAAAGCACGTTTTGCATCGAATCCGATTGAAATTGAATTTGGTTTTACTTCATTATGTCCCGTTTGTTTTGTACTGGCAATATTGACACTATGGTCCGTTTTCACACTTGCTAGCTTTGCACTTATATAAAGCTTTCTAAGTTTTATATATTTCAGAAAACATGTTGTAGCAAGAAGCTGACTCACCACAAAACCGTCGAAACCGTCAATAAACCCGCCTTTTATAATATATGAATGAAAAAACCTCCATAATGGATTGAACAGGAGTTTTTTTGCATTAACCTTAATGCCCTGATTAAAATATTCATTAGCCAGTAAAGTTGTATAATTATTCATCTTGCCAACGTTCTCCTCGTAACTATCACAGAGCCAATGGAGTAAATTCCCTTTCAGGTAATATACACTTTTAGGGTTATCAGGGATTACCGTTTCGTGGATGTTATATCCACCCCAATGAGCTCGCTTTCTGTTGAAAAGGCGAATTTTACGTTCGGGGAATAAGTTGGTATGATACATCCATCTTCCACAAAAGTTATTTAATCTGTTAAACGTATAACCATCATATCTAAAATCCCGCTTTACTGCAGAAATAGATTTCTCTAACTCGGGTGAAAGTGCTTCATCAGCATCGAGCGATAGTACATGATCAAAGGAGGCTTGTGCTATTGCAAATTCTTTCTGATCTCGATATCCATAAAAAGGATGTTCTATGTATCGTACACCATTCCTTTTACATATTTCTGGTGTTTTATCGGTAGAAAATGAATCGACAACAACAATCTCATCCGCAACTTTTGCAACCGATTTTATGCATTGTTCAATATATTTTTCTTCGTTAAAAGTTATTATTACTGCTGATAACCCGGACATAGAGATTGTTTTTAGTGTTCAAAGGTATTTATATTGTTGGTATCATCATCTTCCTCCCACACATAAACCGGTCTCTGAGGTCCTTCATGTCTGAACCAGATTGCAAGAATAACACCTGAAAAGAAGCCAAGCATATGAGATTCCCATGAAACATTTTCATATACTCCCGGAAAAATTCCCCACACCATCGATCCGTAAAGAAAGACTATCAGAAGTGATAGTGCAATAAGCCTGAAATGTCTTTTAATAATTCCACTGAAAAACAAATATGAAGCTATTCCATAAACCAGTCCGCTCGCCCCGATATGCCAGGCCGATCTGCCTGCAATCCAGACCAGTAATCCTGTTATGATCAGTGTCCACCAGTAGATTTTAAGAGCAACTTCAGGATAAAAATAAAAAAGAGCCACGGAGAGGAAGAATAACGGTAATGTATTATTAAACAAATGTTTAAAATCGCCATGGAGGAATGGAGAAATGATAACTCCCGGCAATCCGTCGAGGGTTAACGGAAATATTCCAAAGGATGAAAAGTCAAGTCCGAAGAGTATCTCAATTATCTTAACCAGCCACATTAAGAATACAATGATGCCGGGAATGATCATACTCAACAGGAGCTTCTTTCTGTAAAAAGCAGTTTCCTGAGTAAGATCATCGCTGGAGTAGACCATTATATGTATTATTACCCTTTAAGCTTTTATGTAGAAGGGTCACACAAATTTATGGAAATAAGTCAGGAGCCAGCTTAAAGCGACTTAATTTTTACCCCTATTGAATAAGTTCTTGGTGCAGAAGGTCCGTATATATAGTTACTGTCACGGTATTTGCCTGAATCAAAGTCGTCCTGGTAGGAATTGGTGATATTTTTTATCCCGCCAAATACTTCAAGACCGGAGTTTACAGATTCCATCCGGATTGTATACCCGATTTTCATACTTAATTCAGTAAAAGAAGGTGTAATAACATATTGATTTTCCTGCTGTTCCGGTGCACCAGCAAAATGAGCCACTTCCATTGGTCCTGTAAAGACACCGTTAAGTGAAGCGTTGAAATTTTTACCGGGAGTAAAAGAGAAAGTCATATAACCGTACTGATCAGGTGAACGTAGAAAGATACTCTTTGCTTCCAGTCCTGATATGTTCTCAACCGGTACATCATACCTGCTTGTCTGTAGTGTAAATCCTCCTTCTATCTGAGCGATGCTACGGTAGTTACCCCTGAGTTCAAGAGTAATTCCCCTTACAGAAGCGCCGGTACCATTCCGTTTTTCGAACAGATTTCCGTAAGCATCATTTCCAGCAGGCTGAAGGTAGAATACATTATTCAGTTTAGTATAGAAACCTTCGAAAGTAAAACCGGCAATATAACTTTTTGACGCTTTATCATAGTTTACAGACCCACTCAGACTGTTGGAACGTTCTTCTTCCAAAGCAGAATTAAGCATTATTCTGGAAATTCCTCCACCAGCAAATGCTATATGCATGTCAGTATCAAATGCCTGGGGGGCTCTGAAACCGGTTCCCCATGTAATTCTGAACTGTGTATAATCTTTGAGTTTATATAGAAATGAAAACCGTGGACTAACTATCATTTTACCGACATAATTATGTTTATCTGCCCGTAATCCTGCCAGAAAAGTGAACGCTGGGGTAATTTCCCAGTCACTCTGTGCAAAGGCACCAATGTTCCTTGTTACCTGATCAATACCATAGTTATAAGAGGGAATGGAATCCAGAACATCATCAAAAACATATTCAATCCCTGCAGTCAGGACATTTTTGCCAGTGAGAAAATCCTGAATCCTGTGGTTAATCTGCGTGCCGGCTTGTAATGTCAGGTTTGAGGTCGTTCCATATGGTGGATCACTAATATGTTTAAGTAAATCCGCTGGTAAATCAGGAATAATACCGGTATAATGATTCCGTGCTGTTTTCTGACCGGCGAAGTAGGTAATGAAAGAGCTGTTATCTTCGTTAAAATTTACCTGGTAATCGAGCCCTCCCATTATAATATTATGAGTTCTCTCCTCAGATTGTTGTGCAAGATAGGCAGGCTTATCTGTTAATTCACCACCATACCTGTATTCGTAAAGACTGCTAAGATTCAGTTCAAGTTTCTGGTTCTGTTTTGGTGTGAAGAACAGATTTGCTCCGAATGAGTTATTCCGTAATTCGGGCAGTTCAGAAAAATTATCTCCATTTTGATCATAGCTCTCCCTGTTTCGCCGGTTGATAAAGAAAGTTGCCCCGGCATTCCTCGACCTTGTCAGCGTATTAATATTCCCGCTGAGCATATAATCTGAAGCTTCTTTATTGATACTCTGAAAAGTTGTTCCGACATCATATCCTGCTTCCTGAGGAATCTTTGTTATTATATTAACAGTACCTCCGATTGCACTGGACCCATATAACGCAGAACCTGCACCACGTACGACCTCAATACGTTCAACCATATTGGCAGGGATCTGTTCCATGCCATACAATCCCGTAAGTGGGCTGAATATCGGGCGGCCGTTTATAAGGATTTGCGAGTAAGAGCCGCCTAGACCATTCATCCTGAGCTGGGTGTAGTTACAGGTCTGACAGTCAGTTTCAACCCTTAGTCCTGTCTGAAAACGAAGTCCTTCTGAAATATTACACGACTGAGTAAAGTTCAGTGCTTTGCTGTCGAGAATATTGACGATTACAGGTGACTCAATCTGTCGTTTGGCAGTTTTTGTTCCTGTAACGACAACTCCCGTTAATGGCATCAATTCCTCCTTCAGCTCAAAATTAACCTCCTGCGATTTTCCTTTTACGACGGTAATTGTTTTTCTTTCAGTTGAATATCCTAAATATCTTGCAACAAGAACATGTGTCCCTTCAGGAAGGTCGATCAGCATATAGTGTCCTGTCGCATCGGTGGTTGTGCCTTTATTCGTACCTTCCACCTGAATGCTGGCAAAATAGATATGCTTGCCGTTGCATTTAACATCCCCGAATACATTTGCATCAGTACCCTGACTGCGGAGATCTGTATATATAACTAAAAAGGATGTAGCGAGTAAAAATGATTTCATAAGGTTCATTTAATATTGTTTAGATGTGAATTTGTTGATTTTATGTTCTTACATAACCTCAACCTGATCAAACACATTAAACAACCCTTTTGTTCAGATCATCGCCCCGGGAATACAATTCCTGCTGCCTTCCGGATCCTGTCAAGTGTTTTCATAAGATTCAGCGTGAAATCATGAGTAACCACACTGCTTTCTAGTCTTCCTTCATCCAGACAATTCATAACCTCAGCAGCTTCAAACTGGTAACCCATTCCATCGGGAAGAAGCGAATACTCCAGTTTTTCCTTTCCGTTTAGTGCTACCGTAAGACACTGCGACATATCCCTGGCACGTGAGAATGTTACATTTCCGTTCTCGCACAGAAGATCGCAACCGATACCTGCAGCAGTTCTGAAAGAGCTGTACAGGGTTGCCATTCTGCCATCATTGTATCTGAAAATTATGCTTATTGAATCCTCCGAACCTGTCGCTGCAAATGATGCCACAGCCGTAATTTCATCCGGGACGCCCATGAACCAGAGAGCATCAATTACAGCATAAATGCCAATATCGAGCAAAGAACCTCCTCCTAACGCGAGATTGAATTTTCTGTCGGACGGATCGTATGGGGCCTGAAATCCAAACCTAGCATTAAGGTGAAGAATCCTGCCGGCGGCTCCGCTGTCAATTACCTCTTTTGTCTTTATGTAAATAGGTTGAAATGGAGGCCAGAGAGCTTCCATGAGAAACACCTTTTGTTTTTTTGCCTCAGCAATCATTACCTCTGCCTCAACGCTGTTAAGCGCAAATGATTTCTCGCAAATGACCGCTTTTCTGTTTTTCAGGCAAAGCATAACATGCTCAAAATGATGAGAATGTGGAGATGCCACGTAAATTATTTCAACCTCTTTATCAGCAGCCAGTTCTTCATAGCTGCCATACGACCTCTTAAATCCGAATTCAGCGGCAAATTGCGTTGCTCTCTTCGCATCACGCGAACCGACTGCATGAAGTTCAACATTATCAAGCAGTTTTAGGCCTTTGGTAAATTTCGCCGACATCTTTCCCGGAGCCAGAATGCCCCATTTGTATTTCCGTATCATGTTGAAATATTATTTGGATAAATATAGATATTAGCTGACTCATTTATTAGAATTCAAAATGTATTATGATTTTAATAATCGTGAGATTTCAAACAATACGTTATCAAGATCATTAAAGATATCCTCGTTTTTAAACCGTAAAATGCGAAAACCTTTTTCTTCAAGCAGGAATGTTCTTCCTTCATCATATTGCTTTTGCTCAGGGATATCGTGATAACCACCGTCAATCTCAATAATCAGCTTTTTGCTATGACAATAAAAATCTGCAATGAAAATATCCAATGGATGCTGCCTTCTGAATTTTGCGCCAAAAAGTTTATTGTTTCTTAATTGTTCCCACAATACTTCTTCAGCAGGAGTCATTGTCTTTCTAAGTTCTTTTGCATTGCTGAAAATTTCTGGTTTGGCTGCCCATGTAAGATTCTCTTTATAACTACGTATTGAGGAACGTTTCATTTTACATTCTTTAAAATCTTCTGTATAATATAAATATACACAATCAAATAACTTAAAATCCCCCCTGGTCTCATTTTTTACCAATTATTTAGCTCAAACTTTATTTGAGCTAGCTTTTTCATGAACCTCACATTATCTCACCTCACCCGAAACTCTCCTTGAGCATCCATTTTTCTTTATTTACCTCACCCCAACCCCTCTCATCGGAGATTTATATTGGGTTATTCACCTCACCCCAACCCCTCTCCTTGAGGAGAGGGGCTAATATATTGATAATGTTCCTCTTACCCCCTTCTCTTTAAGGAGAAGGGGGCAGGGGGATGAGGTGAATTGCCAAGTGTAACACCGTGTTAACACCGTGCAACTCCGTGGTTTAAGTTCTTCTTAAATATTATTTCAAATATTTTACTACTAGGTATTGCATAGTATTAATATATTTATATATCTTTGCATTGTATAGTTATAATTAATTAACAGTAGTAAATAATAAACAGTACTATGAAAATCACAGTAAGCATCAATCTCGGAGGCTATTCCTTCAATATCGATGAAGATGCCTATGCCGAACTGAAAAGGTATCTCAAAACCCTTGAACTCCATTTCGCGGGAGAAGAGAGTTCATCGGAGATATTATCAGATATCGAGACCCGCATTTCGGAACTCTTCCGCACCAAGCTCACAACCTACAAACAGGTAATCAACATTGAAGATGTAAGACAGGCAATGTCTGTCATGGGAACACCTGAAGACATTTCCGACAACGACGGACCATCTGCCCGCGATAAGTTCTCATCCCCGGGTTATCACCGTATGTATCGCGACACCGACCATAGGGTAATTGGGGGAGTATGCGCCGGTATGGGCGCATATTGGGATATGGAAGTCTGGATTATCAGGGTAATTTTTGTTGTTCTCACAATGATGGGTGGTCTCGGTCTTCTGGTTTACCTCATCCTTTATGTGGTTATCCCAGAAGCAAAAACAACTGCCCAGAAGATTGAGATGAAGGGAAACCCTGTCAATATCCACAACATTAAAGATTCAGTTAAAAAAGAATTTGACAATGTCAGAAAAAACATGAATCTCTAGCAACTTAGATAAACAATTTGAAGTGCAAACTATAAATACACATATCATGGATCTCGAAAATACAAAAGCACAAATGCGCAAAGGGATACTGGAATACTGCATTCTGTCGGTACTCTCCAGGAATTCCTGTTATGCAAGCGACATAATAAAGGAACTTAAAGAAGCACAGGTTATTGTCGTTGAAGGTACACTCTACCCGCTTCTGACAAGGCAAAAGAATGCCGGATTGTTAAGTTACCGATGGGAGGAATCGCAACAGGGTCCCCCTCGCAAATACTATGAACTAACAGATGAAGGACGGACTTACCTCACCGACCTTGATAAATCGTGGAAGGAACTTGTTGAATCAGTTAACCTAATCAGAACAAGGTAACCCTATTATTAAATTTATAAAACTGACAATAATGGACAAGACAATAAATATAAACATTGCGGGTACTCTGTTCCAGATCGACGAAGATGCTTTCAGGATACTCCGCGACTACCTCCAGGCTATTAATAACCGCTTCAGAAATGTTCAGGGCGGTCATGAGACAATCGAAGATATTGAAACACGTATTTCAGAAATATTTCAGTCTCAAAAAGGCCTGGCTGGTGTAATAACCAAAGAAAATGTTGAATCAATGATCTCTGTAATCGGCAAACCAGAAGATTTTGATGTCAGTGAAGAAAGGGCTGAACAACAGACCTTTTCAACTCACAAAAAACGAATGTACAGGAATCCTGATGATAAAATCATTGGAGGTGTATGCAGCGGAGTTGGAGCATATCTCGACACCGACCCTGTACTTTTCCGCGTACTTTTCGTCATTTTCGGTCTCTTCTTCGGAGTCGGTTTCCTTCTGTATCTGGTACTTTGGATAGCTCTTCCTGAAGCAAAAACTGAAGCTAAAAAGAGAGAGATGTATGGAAGTTCATATCATTCTTCATACTCAGTTAACCTTCAACCCGATGGTTCATATTCAAACCGTTACAACAGTTCGGCAAAGATTGGAAACGCCTTCAATGAAGTATTCCGCGCGATCGGAAGTGTAGTCTGGATCATTTTCCGGATCTTCATGATAATGACCGGAATAATACTTGTTGTAACCGGGTTCCTCACAGTAGTAACACTGCTTATGGTTTTTGTATTTAAAATGCCATGGGCATTTTCAAATGAAGCTTTCCATTCAACACTTATCTGGTTTCCCGATTTTCTCGACTACATTGTTAACCCTTCAATGGCTCCATGGATAATTGCGCTTTCACTCCTGGCAGTCATCCTGCCAATGGTCGCTTTAATTTACTGGGGAGTCAAAATGATCTTCTGGTTTAAAGCAAAAGACGGAATTGTAAGCCTGATCGGATTTCTAGTATGGGTGGCTGCTGTTACTTCCCTCACAATAATCCTTTTCAACGAAGGGATAAGCTTCGGCGAATCAGCCCGTACCTCTTCACAAACGGTCTTAACACAACCTCACGATACCCTCTTTGTAATGTCCGGGAAAAAAGTATCAGACCTGAAATATGACAAGCAATTCGCTTTACCAGATAGGGAATATTCTGTTTTTATGGATGATGAATCCAAAAAAATCTATATCTGTCCTGATCTGAGGTTCAGAATTATTGATGATGAAGATTCAAGAATTGAGATCCGAAAACGTTCATCCGGACGTACAAGACTTGATGCGGCAAAGAAATCAGAATCACTGGAATATAATTACAGAGTCAGCAACGACACAGTCTGGCTCGATGAGTATTTCACCCTCCCTAAAGGAGCCAAATGGAGCGCTGATTTTGTAACAATTAACCTCTTTCTGCCTGAAAATTCGATTCTTTTCTTCGAAGACTCAACTGAAAAACTTTTCAGAGACAGGATTAGTATTTCACGAAGAGATGGTGATAATGTTAATTATTACAGATCATATTCAGACCCCGAGCCCTGGGAACTTGGAAACAAATTCTGGGTTCTTACGGAAGAGGGACTTAAGGAGGTGGAAAGATCCACCCCTGCTAAGAAATAGAGTATTATTTTTATTCCTTGTTTCATTTATTAACACCTCATCCCCCTGAACAAATCACCTCATCCCCCTGCCCCCTTCTCCTTGAAGAGAAGGGGGTAAGAGAAACATTATCAATATGATAGCCCCTCTCCTCAAGGAGAGGGGTTGGGGTGAGGTGCGTTATCATTCAAGGGGAGGGGTTGGGGTGAGGTTAATTCACAATTCCCCGACTTGGTTAATGATTTGTTAATCCTGATATTTCAGGTATGTTATAACAATCCTTTAATTACTTTCGTTTCGAATTAACCTAACTAACAATAGCTATTTTAATAACCATGAAAAGAGCAATTTTATTCATTACAATGGCACTTCTCTTTATTAACGCATTTACGCAGGAGACCGCCACAAAATCTGACACTTTACGAAAAGATGCACTGAATGTATTTATGGAGGCTTCCGACTACATCCGTAAGGAGATTCCTTATGTGAACTATGTAAGGGACATCAAAGATGCGGGTGTCTACCTCATTTCTACATCCCAGAATACAGGTTCAGGAGGCAAGCAATATACATATTTTCTTGTCGGACAAAATGAAAACGGAGGAATGCGTGATACAATTTCATTTGTTATATCTCCTGATGATACAGATGATGAAAGGAGAATCATGGAGGTCAATACCCTTAAAATGGGACTTATGCGCTATGTGGCAAAAACACCTCTTTCAAAATACATGAAAATCAATTTTACTGAACCCTTATCGGAAACTGTTTCAACCGACAAATGGAACAGCTGGGTTTTTAGATCATCTTTGAATGGATATCTTCAGGGTCAGAAGACATATAAGAATTACTACCTTTCAGGAAATGTAAATGCAAGCAGGATCACTAAAGACTGGAAAATAAACATCAGGTCCAATCTGAGTCAGAATGATGAAAAGTACATAATTGATGATACCACAACAATTAATGGTTTAAACTCATCAAAATCGGTTAATGCTCTTATTGTAAAAAGCATTAATGACCATTGGTCTGTCGGCGGGTCCATGAGAATCGGAGCTTCATCATACAGCAATGAAATGCGCACTTACTCATTCGCACCAGGAATTGAATATGACCTTTTCCCGTATTCGGAGTCTACCAGGCGCCAGTTAAGGATCCTGTATACTGCCGGCTTCAGCAATGTAAGTTATATAGACTCAACAATTTATGATAAAACCCGGGAAAACCTATGGCATCAGTCTCTGACCGCCTCCTATGAGGTTGTTCAGAAATGGGGAAATATTGATATGAGTATCGGTTACAGCAATTACCTTCACGACTGGAAAAAAAACAATATTTATGTTCAGGGTTTTCTGGAGCTAAGAATTGCAAAGGGATTATCTGTTAACTTTGGAGGAAGTGCTTCGCTTATACATGACCAGCTTGGACTTGTAAAGAAAGATGTTCCTGTTGATCATATCCTGCTCAGGCGACAGCAGCTGGCTACCCAATATGAGTACTTCACTAGTTTCGGTCTATCTTATACATTTGGTTCAATCTACAACAATGTAGTAAATCCCCGATTCGGAAACAACGGTGGCGGTGGAATGACAATTATGATGAACTGATTAAGATTTCCGGACAAGACGAAACATCAACCCCCATTCTTCCGAAAGTGTGGGGTTTTTTCCTTCAAATCTTTGGTTTTTTTAAATCTTTTTGTTTAATTTTAATATGAAATGTGAGAGTAACAAGTCGGGTACAGGTATTTATCAGTCTATATTTCAGCATGTTACCTGGTGTTTACCTATGTGACTGACGTGACGTGAGTATGTGATTATGTGATTAAAAAGACTATAATAATTAAAAGTATGGCAACCCAAATTGCACTTCTTGTTCTGATTATTGCCCTGGTTGTATATAGCGTTTATCTCCACATTCAGCTCACAAGAAGAAATATATTCATCGAGACGACAGTCAAAAGGTTATCAGGAATAGAAAAAAGCCGGAACATGGATGAGATGATGGCATTCCTGTCAGAGATCCAGAAACTGAGCCTCTACAGTTCATATTTCACCAATAAGCTTCTTGACAAGAAGTCAATCGATTTTATTTTTGAAAATGATTCTGAAATGAGAAACTACATGCATTATACCATGGAGGAATCAGATGTAAAAAACATTCTGTCGGATGGATTCATGTTTGTGAATTCGTTTTATAAAACTGCACTTCCTGTAACAAAAGACAACCTTGATCTGAAAATCAAGCACAACAGCCGGAAGTTTTTTGGAGATTATCTGATAATTATCTCTATATCAAATGATATTGTAAATTATTATTCCATGGAATTGAAAAAGGCAGGAATCAAAAACCACACCTTCGAAAACATTCTAACCGAGTTATCACCTGCAAGAAATGAAAATTCCGACCTGATCTATCAGTTGCCTTCCAAATTTATTAAAGGTTATATCAATCATAAAACAGGTGAAATAGTTAAAAATCCAGCTTTCGATCCCTGGTATAACTCCCCTTCATTCTCCAAAAATATTGAGAGGTTGAAGAACCAATAATGAGGCCACTCCAAAAAGTTCATTTGCCCCTAAATCCTCCCGCTGAACGGGACAAGCTCTAAAGGGGACTTTAGCATTGCTTTGAATTTCAGTGTTTTCCCTTTAGGGATAAGGGCAAAAAACACTGAAATTCAGAATAATTGACTTTTCGGAGTGGACTCAATAATAGAACTTCCTTATTACTATTCAAAAAAACTATTAATTATATTTGATGAACATTTTAAAGCCGCCAATATGAAAAGAGGCATCCTGTTTTTAGCAGCTTTCTGCATCCTGATCGCAAGCCCTGTCAATGGTCAGAAAGGTCTTTTAAAAAAGGTCGCAAATTCAATGACTAACGAGCTACTCGGAAAATCGGAAAACAACAATTCCAGTCAGCCTGAACCTGATTGTGCCTGCGACCCCGCAGAACTGATTGTTGATATGGGAGGTAAACTTCAGCTCAACTATTCAGAACTTGATATAAGCGTAAGCAGCGATGGCTCCATTCTCCTGAAGGATAAAATTACCGGAAATTTCTATATAGCAAAAGGTGGTGTTACTCAGGGACCAATCCCCGCAGGAGATAAACGTCTTGCAGGTTTTACTGCAGTTTCCGAATCCGGTAGTAATGATGCTGACTGGACAAACAAATTTCCTCAGTATATATCCAAATCTGGCGATAAATATTTAATCACATTTGCCGGGAAAAAATATGGCCCGTATGCATTGATAAATAATTTTGTAGTGACCAAGTCGAAGGATAAGTTTGCTGCAATGGCTACTGAAATTGTTACAGCCACAAAGGAAGATGGAGATAAAATGGAAGAAGCAATAAATAATGCCAAAACAGATCAGGAGAAGATGGATCTTGCAATTAAGTTCAGTCAGCAGATGAGCCAGAAGATGATGGAGGGAGGAGGGCCAAACTCCGTTTTACCAAAATTCATTACAAATGTGGAAGGTGCAACATATGATCCCACGACTGGACAAAGTATTTTAAACGGCGATATGAAATACGATGAGATTCTTCTTATTACATACCCTGATGTTTTCGATGTTAAAGGGAACAAGCTCATTTCACTTAAATCTGAACATATGGGCTCATCAGCAATTCTTATTAATTCCTCAAATACTAAATACGCCTATATAAACTATGGTGAATTGATGTTTAGCGATGGCTCCAAAAAAATGAATGGTTTATTTAGTCCATACCTTATGAAAGCCGACGGCAAGACCTACCTTGCTTATATGTACTACTCTCCAAAGAAAAATGGTATTATGCAATGTAAAATTCCCTTCTGAAATCTTGCTTTTATGTGGATTTTTCTCCCCTTCAGGGGAGATGCCGCAAAGCGGCAGAGGGGTGTCCCGCTGTACAACAAATCAATCCACTCAAGTTGAGATGCCGCGCTTCGCTAACCGAAGCTGTAGCGTAGGTGAAGCGGCAGAGGGGTGTCACATAGTATAGCGAATCATACATAAAAGGGGAGACGCCGTAAAGCGGCAGATGGCGCCTTCAAAAAGAGCAAAGTTTCTATTATGAGAATACTCTTTATAATCATACTCTTATTATTAAGAGAAAATATATCTTACTCTCAGCCAATCAATTATCAGACAGTTTTTGGAAAAGACTGGGAGAAGGCGCAGACATTTGAATCGGACAACAGAGTCTGGATTGAACCACTCCTTAAGAAAAATAAGATCTCCTATCCTCTCGCCATTGCTGTCATTTTCCCTGAACTTGTGCGTTACTCTGCCCTACGCGACAAGATGGAGACAGCTCTTCTAAAGACGCTATATGTTAATCTGGGTGAATATTACGCGAACTTCTCAGTTGGACAGTTGCAGATGAAACCATCATTCGCAGAGATGATCCGTCAGCAGGCACCATTAGTGATGAGCCGCCGGTCAGGCATAGTATTCAGGAACGAAACAGAATTCGATGACATTAAAAATTACAGAAAATCAATTGTTGTTGACCTCGAGGATCCAAAAATCCAGTTAAATTATCTTATAGCTTTTTTTAAGATCTGCGAAAAGAAATTCAAAACAAACCGGATGGATGAGATAACCAGGGTTAAGTTTCTGGCCACAGTTTATAATTATGGTATTGATAAAAGTGCTGAGCAGGTTCTAAATATGATGGATAAAAAATACTTTAATACCAAACTATTCAAAACCGAAAACTATTCTTACTCAGATGTTTCAGTTTATTGGTTCAGGAAAAATGTATCAGAAAAATAATCAAATGGCATCTGGCAATAGGCGTCGGGCAACAGGTTGTCTTCCGACTTCGGTCTCCGGACTTCGGTTTTCCGACTTTAAATTTTCAGTTAGTTCCATCTCCAAATATTTTGTACCTTTAAGGATCGCATTTAAGTGCTAACTTATTCTCGCTGCGGTATGAAAAAAAAGATTTTTCTTAAACGCATTTTCCATAGAAATGAATGGAGATATGCTATCGTATTCAAATACGATAAGGAGTTGACCGAACTGGTAAAATCGGTAAGAAATGCAGCCTGGAGCCAGTCTAATGCTTGCTGGTATGCCGGGTCAGATGAAGTAACTCTTAAACAGATACTAACCCTGTTCCGCGAATCAGCTGATATTGATATTTCAGCTATCGTATCGTCAGATCAGTTTAAAACACAGCCTGTTGCGGATAATCCTGTGCGCGAACAAGAGGACGAGAACCTTGAATCATCTCCATTACCGGAAGAGATGCCCGAACCAAAAACCGTAAAAAAGAGACCACCGGATTTGTTAAAAAAAACTGACAAACAGCCTGAGTTTGATCCTGTGATTTTTACCATTGGTGAAAAAGAAGGCTTCCTGATTGTTAAGTTTACCGGCGACTATGAACAGGAATGGATAAGGGAGATTAATAGTTACGGACGAGTTTTTTATGAGGGAACCAGAAAGGAGTGGCAGTTAAAATGGTCGCAGCTGGCAGTCGATTCGTTGTCTGATTATTTTACAGTAAAAGGAGTTGAGGTAATAGTAAAAAAGGGCGTTGTTCCCCTGGCGCTCAAAGAGAAGCGCGATGAAAGGGGCGCTGAGGTGCGTAATCATGTTCTGAGCATGGAAGCAGTAAACAAAATAGACCTTTTACGAAGATATCTTGAGGATAAACGCTACAGTAAAAGGACATGTGAAGCCTATCTTGCAAATCTGGAATTATTCTTTAAGTATTATCATGATAAAGATCCGGATGATATTGATACTGAAGACATAAGAGAATTTATCGACAACTATATCCTGAGATTAGGGTATTCTGCTTCATATCAGAACATAATAATCTCAGCCATTAAGATCTATTACTTTATTGCAGGCACAAGAAGAGTCGCACCCGATTCTCTCAGCAGGCCCCGTCGCGGGAGGGCATTACCGAAAGTCTTTTCAAAAGAAGAGGTAATGAAGATCTTTGATGCTACACGGAACGGTAAACATAAACTCATGCTCTGGCTTATCTATTCCACCGGATTACGTCGCAGCGAGGTTACTAACATAAAGCTGACTGATCTTGACCAGGAGAGAGGGATCCTCAATATCAGGGAAGGCAAAGGGGGAGTCGACCGCATGGTTCCTATTCCGGCAAAGGTCTGGGAGAAAATAAATTCATATACTAAATCATACAGTCCTGTTATATATCTATTTGAAGGGCAGACTGGTGGCAAATATTCAGTCGAGAGTGTTTATTCGGTTTTTAAACAATCAATGAAGCGGGCAGGCATTCAGAAGGATGTTGGTGTTCACAGCCTCAGGCACAGTTATGCCACACATCTTCACGAAAGCGGTCTCGATATCAGGTATATCCAGGAACTTCTTGGGCACAAAAGTACACGTACCACAGAAATCTATACCCATGTCAGCCGTCGTAATCTCTTCGCAATCAGGAGCCCCATTGAAGATATGGATATAGGATAGGGTGAAAATCGGGGGTAAACGAAGAACCAGAGCGAAGTGGAGCTCAGCGAAGCCAAAATCAATGAGCTCATATATGTAAATCCTGATACTCATTTTTTATTATAGTGTTCAAAATCAATTAATCCCAACAAAATGAAGAAGTTATTTCCCTTCCTTTTTCTCTTTTTAGGAATATCTGTCACAGCACAGGTGGTTCCATTGAATCCCGATGTAACGTATGGCAAGCTCAGCAATGGCCTGACATATTATATTCAGAAAAATTCTCTTCCAAAAGAGCGCGCAATGTTTTACCTGGTGGTGAATGCGGGCGCCATTAATGAGAATGAAAACCAGAATGGCCTGGCTCACTTCTGTGAGCATATGGCATTTAACGGCACGAAGAATTTTCCCGATAAAGGCTTACTTGACTACCTGCAGTCAATTGGCGTTTCATTCGGAAGGGGGTTAAATGCTTTTACATCAAGTGCTGTAACAGCTTATACTCTGAATGACATTCCAACAACCAGAAACGGGTATATCGACTCTGCACTTCTGATCTTGCGTGAATGGACATCAAATGTCTCCTATACAACCGATGAAATAAACAAAGAGAGGGGTGTGATACATGAAGAATGGAGAACTTACGGCGGGGCAAATAGCAGAATGGGAAAGGTGACAAATAAAGTACTTTACGAAGGTTCAAAATATGCGAACCATGATGTAATTGGCGAACTTGATGTAATAGACAACTCTGATCCTGATTTACTTCGCGACTTCTACAAAACCTGGTACAGACCAGATCTTCAGGCAATTATTGTGGTAGGAGATATAGACGAAGGGGAAATTAAGAATAAGATTGAGAAAATCTTTGGTGACATTCCAAAAAGAACAGATAAACCAAAGGATGTCAAATCTCTGGTAAATCCAAATAAAGACCTGAGAGTGACATTTGCCACCGACAAAGAGGCTCAGAATCTGAGGATAACCTATTCTATAAAACATCCCGGAACAGAAATTAAAGATCTTCAATATTTAAAAGAAAGGATGATCTATTCATTATACAGCATGATGTTTTCTGACAGGATAACTGAATTACTTCAGAAGGAAAATCCACCGATGATCTCTGCCT
>JANNKF010000187.1:0-7566 GCA_031396165.1 Bacteroidales bacterium
GCAAAGTTGAGTTTTGTGAACACATGATCATCATCCTCTATCTCAGGCCCTTCCGATACCGTGAATCCAATTCTGGTGAAGATGCTTATGATCTCATTCCTTACAATTGATATCGGATGACGAGATCCGGTATTATAGGGAAACGCAGGTCTGGTTAGATCTGCTCCATCCGGCGCATCATCAGTTGAAGCCAGTTCAGTTTTTAAAGTATTGTATTTATCCTGGGCACTCTGTTTTAATGTATTAAGTTTCTGCCCTACCTCTTTCTTCTCTGATCCCGGAACATTCTTAAAATCTTCAAAGAGATCCGAGAGTAAACCTTTCTTACTGAGGTATTTGAGACGGTAAGCCTCGAGTTCATCAGTTGTATTTATTGTTAAAGCAGAGATCTCATTAATGAGATCAGATATCTTCTGAAGCATTCGTTAATTTATTTAAGTCTTCGTAATTTAGTTCTTCACAATTTTTACCTTGATAATCTTTACATCAGTTACAGGTTTATCCGCCGGACCAGTCTGTACAGCAGCGATTTTATCAACAACATCGAGACCTTCGGTTACTTCACCAAAAACAGTGTAAGTTGCATCAAGTCTGGGTGTTCCGCCGATGCTTTTATAAACTGTACGATGTTCTTCAGGGATCTTATAATCTGTATTTGTGCTAAGGAACCGGAACATTTTCACTGATGCAATTTCCTGAACTTCACCCTCTGTTGCGGTCTTTCCTGTTGATCTTATACTGTCGGCTGTTTCTTTCATTAGTCTGCTGAAAAGGCCCTGTTTAAGATTATTGTTTATCCTGAGCTCGGAAGCAGTGAGTTCCTCATCAGTGAACTTCACCCCTTGTACAATGTAGAACTGTGTACCTGATGATCTCATATCGGGATTTACATCAGTACCCATACGTGCAGCGGCAAGAGCACCCTTTTTATGGAAATACTGAGTGGTAAATTCAGCAGGTATTGTATAATCATTCAGTGAATCAGGAGCACTAGTTGCAGAAGCTGGTCTGGTATCAGGATCTCCCGCCTGTATCATAAAATCTTTTATAACCCTGTGAAATGAGATCCCTTCATAAAAACCACTGTTAACCAGCATTATAAAATTATCCCTGTGAATTGGGGTGCCATCATATAGCTTTATTCTGATGTCACCCAGGGTAGTTTGAATAACAATGGTCGTGTTTTCATTATTGCCTCCGGGAGCATTACAGGAGATAAGTGCCAGGAGGGTTGCGAAAAGAATGGATTTCTTCAAAAATGTGTTCATGAAATTGATATTTTGGTTAATAACGTTCTGCAAATGTGATTGCAAAGATATTTAACTTTGGACGATACACGAAAATAATGTTTTTCAATTTGCGTTATTTTAACCAAAACATGCCACAGCAATAAAGGATTAAGCCTTTAGCGGTATATTTGTCGTCAAATTTATAAGGTGAAGGAAGTAAGAAAACTTGCTGGTCAAACGATTATCTATGGAATGGGTACAATTGTTCCAAGATTTTTGCATTATGCTGTACTTACTCCGTTTTATACCCGAATTTTTATAAATAAAAGCGATTACGGAATAGTTACTGAACTATATGCCTGGATGGTTCTTTTGTTGGTTATCCTTACATACGGAATGGAAACTGGCTATTTCAGATTTGTTCAGAAGGAAGAGGAAGCAGAAAAGGTATATAGTACTTCATTAATAAGTCTTTTTTTAACATCATTTTTGTTTGTTGTTCTTGTTAATGTTTTCATAGTTCCGGTATCAGCAGCTATGGACTACAGTAATAATCACGACTATATCAGAATGTTTGCAGGTATTCTTGCTATCGATGCATTCACTGCAATACCATTTGCAAGACTCAGGAAGGAAAACAGACCTGTTCTTTTCAGTGCGATTAAAATTATTAATGTATTTATTACACTTAGCCTGGTTATTTTTCTTCTTAAAATAGCTCCGGGAATATATGACAGGAGCGATGGATGGTTCAGAACAGTTTACAATCCGGATTATAAGGTAGGTTATATTTTCGTTGCAAACCTTATTTCCAGTCTGGCAACTTTAATAATGCTTATTCCATACATTTTCAAAATTAAGTTTGTGTTTGATACTGAAATATGGAGGAGAATGATCTTATATTCATTTCCTCTTTTATTAGCAGGAATTAGCGGCTCTATCAACGATGCACTCGATAAAGTTCTCCTGCGAAGAATTATTGGAGGTGAAGAAGGACTTTCAGTTATAGGAGAATATGGGGCAGCATACAAAATAGCTGTATTAATGGCCCTTTTTATTCAGATGTTCCGGTTCGCGGCAGAACCATTCTTTTTTGAAAGGGCAAAGCATTCTGATGCAAAGGAAACATATGCTTTTGTAATGAAATATTTTATTATTATAATGCTGATAGTGTACCTCGGAATAAATTTATATATATCAGGTATTCAATATATTGTAGGAAGAAACTATCGCGATGCCATGATTATTGTTCCTATCATAAGTATGGCATATCTTTTTTATGGTGTATATATAAATCATAGTATATGGTATAAATTAAGTGACATGACCCGTTTTGCTGTTTATATAACAGTTACAGGAGCTGTTATAACTGTCGTGGTAAACGTTCTTTTTATTCCGAAATACGGTTATATGGCATCAGCCTGGGCTCATGTTGCCTCATATGGGACAATGATAATTATGTCTTTTGTGTTTGCTGAAAAAAGATATAAGGTAAATTACAATATGAAAAGCATTATCCCGTATTTTATAATTGCTGTGGGTATGGTTCTCTTCAGTACCTTTTTTAATTATCCGAATCTTATATCAGAGCTTTCAATAAATACAGTTTTAATATTGTTATTTATTGGTTATGCGGAGTATAAAGATAAAGTATTGACAACTTTTTTTGGTAAACAAAAAGCATGAAAATTAAAATAGTAAACAAGTCTAAACATCAATTGCCGGCTTATTCAACACCTTTATCGGCTGGCATGGACATACGGGCGGATATTGAGGGCGAAATTGTTCTGAAACCAATGTCAAGAGCTATGATAAAAACCGGTCTGTTCCTCGAAATACCTGAAGGTTTTGAGGCCCAGATCCGGCCCAGAAGCGGACTGGCCTTGAAGGCAGGTGTAACGGTTCTTAACTCACCTGGAACAATCGACGCTGACTACAGGGGTGAAGTATGTATCATTCTGGTAAACTTATCTCAGGATGATTTTGTTATCCGTGATGGGGAAAGAATATGCCAGATGGTAATTGCAAAACATGAAAAGGCAGAGTGGATCCCTGTAGACTCACTTCTGACTACTCAACGTGGTGTAGGAGGATTTGGACATACCGGAAAGGAATAAAAATGAAGAAATTATCATTATATTTTGTTATAGTATTGATTTTAATATTAAGTCTCGCTTCATGTAACAGGAAGATAATACCTTCAGTAATATTGTGGGAGCAGGGAAAGAATTATGATTCAGCAACATTCAATTTTGTTTTCGTTGAGGCTTTGAAACAGAAACTGTTCGGAAATGCCGGCGAAGCATTGAAATATCTTGAAGAGTGTGTACGGATAAATCCTGAAAGTGATGCGGCTTATTATCAGATGGCCCAGATAGTTGTTGAAAAGGGTGATATAAGCAACGGTAAGAAATATGCTCTGAAAGCTATCGAAATAAACGAAAAGAATCTTTGGTACCTTATAATGATGGCGAGAATATACTACCAGGAGAAGAATATCGATAGTGCAATAATTTATTATGAAAAAGCTGTAAAGAACTATCCTGAAAACGAAAAACTGCAGCTGACGCTGGGGAATCTTTATTCTGAAAACAAGAATTTCGATAAAGCCAATTCAATATTTGGAATTTTAGACAATAAATACGGTGTGAATGAGGCATCTACAATCTCATCTGTGAAGAATCTGATGGCTGCTCAGAAGTGGGATGAGGCCCTCAGCAAAGCAAATATGTTACTGGGGCAAAAACCCGATGAATTATTATACAACGGACTTCTTGCAGAAATTTACCGGGGTAAGGGAGAAAAGCAAAAAGCACTGGAAGTATATAATAATTTGATTGAACGAAATCCGGATAATTCCGATACACAACTTTCACTTTGCGATTTTCTGATATCTGAGAAAAGTTATGAGGAATTGTTTGTATACCTGAGTTCTGTTATTTTGAACAATAAAGTTGAGAGGGAGGACAAAATAACTCTTCTGGCCAGGCTGGTGGAATTGCCTGATCTGACTAAAGACCTGCAGGATAAGCTTTCTGTGAATCTGATGATTCTGGAAGCAAACTATAAGGATGATGATGTCGTTCCGTTGCTCCGGGTTGAACTCCTGATTAATCAGCAGAATCTTCCTGGTGCTGCATTGAGACTGGAAGATATAATTAAGAATAAACAGGGAAATTATTTTGCCTGGGAGAAACTTCTTCTTGTTTACCTGCAATTGGGTGATTTTGAGCACCTCACTTCGAAAGGTGAAGAATGTGCCACATTATTTAACAGATCATTTCTTGCAAAGGTCCTGTATGCTACCGGTGCTACTGAAACAAAGAACTACCCTGTTGCTCTCGAAGAGCTCAGGAAAGCAGAAATTCTTGCCGGAGATAATAAGGAGTACCTTATGCAGGTACTTACTTTAAAAGCTGATGTTTATTACAGGATGAAGGAGTTTGATAAATCTTTTGAAATTTTCGATCAGGCAATTATATATAATACTGATGACCTGACGGTAATTAACAATTACGCATATTACCTCGCTGAACAAAATATGAAACTTAAGGAGGCTGAGGTTATGGCTAAAAAAGTGATAGACAAGGAAGGAAAGAATACCACATTTCTTGACACATACGCCTGGGTTTTGTATAAAAGAGGTAAGCTCAAAGAGGCTGCCAGGGTAATGGAATTGATTATAAACAGTGGGGAGAAGGCTGATGCTGAATGGTATGAACACTATGGATATATTCTGATGAAACAGAGGAAATGTGCCGAAGCTGTTGAAAAATGGAATGTAGCTTTGAATTTGGATCCATCAAAAGCAAATCTGTATAAAGAAATTGAAAATTGTACAAAGTAGGTTCTATACTGTTATTTACAATCTTATTTTGCGGATGTTCGGTTTTTCGTCCATCTATCAGCCGGAATATGGGATCGATTGGCCAATCAGTTGATAATGATATTATTAGTAACATTGAAATTAAGAACATTTCCAAAAAGAACTTTTTCATTCAAAAAGCGCAGGTAGAAATAAGCAGTTCAGGGTTAAATGAGAATTTCCTGGCTTCTGTTAAATTTTTAACACCGGATACATTTCTCATTAGCCTTAGAAGCAAGACAGGAATTGAAGCCGCAAGGATTTACCTGACAAATGATACAGTTCTGATTAATGACAGATTTAACCGGCAATTGATCTATGGGAAGCCTGCAAGGCTGGGAATGAAGTATGGTCTTACAACCGAAATCTTACCAGTTGTATTCGGTGACTATATTTCAAATACTGAAAGATTGAACGGTGAGCCAACCTGTGAAAAGGGTATAACAGTTTTAAATTCTTCATTACATGGTTCAAAGATTAAATATATAGCCGATTGTAATGAGGGAAAGATAATTGCGGCATCCATGGAAAGTAGTACAAATCAAGGTTCAACTGATTTGAAGTTCGGAAAATTCATGAAAAGTGGTACTGTGTCTTATCCGTCAGATATTACTATTACATATCAGGAAATGATTATCAATATAAAAATAGACAGGTTTGAATCACCATGGGATGGGATAATTGATTTTGTTCCGGGTAAAAACTATGAAATAATTGAATTGTTATGAGATATCTGATCATTGCTTTCACTTTTTTCACATGTTTAGGATCAGTCCTTACAGCACAGAGTAAGGCTGAGCTGGAGGCGACGAGAAAGAAAACTCTGGAAGAGATTACATATGTTGATAACCTGCTCAGGACCACTGCAAAGGAGAAGAGTGAAAGTATGAGTGCGGTAAGAATTATCGGTAACAAAGTTGTGCTGCGAGAATCTGTAATTAATGGAATGAGACAGGAGATCTCACTTGTCACGGAAAGGATCTCACTTACATCTCTTGCAATTGAAATGATGGAGAGTGATCTGATAGCACTGAAAGAGGATTATGCCAGGGCAGTGGTCAATTCTTACCGTCAGAAAAAGGGGAATCCTGATCTTGTTTATATTTTGTCTGCGAGGGATTTTAATCAGGGATATAAAAGAATTAAATATCTTCAGCAGGTTACTAAATTCCGAAGAAGAGAGTCTGAGATAATTCTGGAGTTGAAGTCGCATATTGAAAGCTCTAACGATAAACTTCAGGCAGATTTTCAAAAATTATCCGATCTTAAGTCGAGGGAAGAACAGCAAAAATCCCTGCTTGTTAACGAACAGGAAAGAAAACAAAGAATGGTACGATCTCTTGCAAATAAAGAAAAGCAATTGCGAAAGGAGCTTGATGAAAAGAAAAGAATCGCAAAGAAAATAGAAAGTGAGATTGCAAGGTTAATTGAAGAAGAGAGAAAAAAGGCAATAAAAACTGATATTACTCCTGAAGAGAAACTTATTGGGGAAAATTTTGCCGAAAATAAAGGAAGATTACCCTGGCCTGTTGAGAAAGGGATAATAACCAGTCAGTTTGGAGTTCATCAAAATGCTGTATTAAAGAATGTTACAGAAGAGAATATAGGTATAGAAATAACAAGTTCAGGAAAGACAGGTGTAAGGTCGGTTTTTCAGGGTGAAGTTGCCAGAATTTTTGCAATTTCAGGAGCTAACATGACTGTAATTCTCCGGCATGGGAAATATTATTCGGTTTATACAAATCTTATAAATGTTAAGGTGAAAACCGGGGAAAAAATTGCAACAAAACAGGAGATAGGAGAGGTCTATTCCGATCCGGGAAAGAATGATAATTCAATTTTGAAATTTATGATTGTTGAGACTAAATATCAGGATCCTGAAGCATGGATAGCAAAAAAATAGCGACAATTTTGTAACAAATGCTATATTATTCAGTATAAAGGAATGCATTAACTCAGTATGAACAAGAAGCTAAAAATTGAATCTAAAATCAGCAGCCTCAGGATTGTAGAAAAGGCAATTGATGAAGTCACATATGATCTTGGCATTTCCCAGGAAAATTATGGAAAGATTCTTGTGTCTACACTTGAGGGGGTTAATAACGCTATTCTGCACGGCAACCATTCCGATCCCGAAAAGATGGTTGTTATTGAAATTGCCTTTGGTAAAAATGAATTAAAAATTAGGATTACGGATCAGGGTAACGGTTTTATCCCGGAAGATGTTCCCGATCCAACCGTTCCTGAAAATCTGGAAGCTTTGAACGGACGGGGTGTATTTTTAATGTCAAAACTTGCTGATAAAATAAAGTTTAGTAAAAAGGGCAATACGGTTACAATGACATTTAATAACATCGTCACTTGAGCATAAAGATCTTTTACGACAATACCAGTTTCAGAATTAGAGGGTGGAAGAGGATTGTTGAAATCATTAAGGAGGTCATCGGGAAGGAGGGAAAAATTTCAGGTGAC
>JANNKF010000202.1:0-2574 GCA_031396165.1 Bacteroidales bacterium
GTCGGCAGGTCCTTCAGGCTATGGACTGCCATGTCTATCTCGCCATTGAACATGGCCACTTCCAGCTCTTTGGTAAAAAGGCCCTTGTCGCCAATCTTTGACAGGGGCACATCCAGGATTTTATCGCCCTTGGTTTTGATGATTTCGACGATAAAGCTGATCTCTGAAAAATGCTGTTCAAGTTCTTTTTTGACCCTGTAGGCCTGGTAAAGCGCTAATTTGCTTCCTCTGGTGCCAATCCGGACAATTTTTTCCATGATCAGTTCATCTTAAACAATTGGTTGACCATGCTGATGTATTCCTGCTGGCGCCCGTTGTCAGTGATTGATTTTACGCTCTTTACCATTAATTTAATGGATTTATTGGTAATTATTTTTCCAAATGCTGCAGCTTGTTCATATTCAACACTATCCTTGTTTTTAAAGAACTTTTCAAGCTCTGTCTTCTGAATTTCATGAAAACAGGTACAGATATTTTGAAAAGTAGAGGTCAGCGTTCTGGAATGGTGCCAGGTCTCGAAGTCAGACACTGTATCTTCAATAATTGCTTTTGCCTGACAGATTTCTCCCCTTCTTTTTTCAAGGTTCTCTTCGATGACACCGCTTAATGCATCGATATCATAAACAAATACATTTTCAATAACTGCTACCTCATTGGCAACATTGCGTGGAACCGAAAGATCTATGAAAAACAGCTTCCTGTTATCTCGCTGCTGCATGGCTTTTCTGACGATAAGCTCTGTGATTATTGGTTTCTTTGATGCTGTTGAGGTGATTACGATATCGTTTTCAAGGAGTAATTCCTCGAGTTTGTCAAATTCTTTTGCTTCACAATTATATTTCAAGGCAAGCTCACAGGCATTTTCATAGGTCCGGTTAACTACGGTGAGCAATTTGCAATCTTTCTTGATGAGGTGCAGCAGTGTGAGCTCGCTTGTTTGTCCGGCTCCAACAAGTAAAACGGGATGAGATGAGAGGTTGTGAAGTTTCTTTATGGCCAGTTCCACGGCGGCATAACTGATAGAAACTGCTCCCTCGTTCAGGGTGGTATCTGTTCTGACTTTTTTCCCTGCCTGTAAGGCTGTGTTGAATAAACGGATCAGGACAGTGCTGTGAAGATCATGTTTATCGCTGATGTTAAATGCATTCTTAATCTGGCCAACAATCTGATATTCTCCCAAAGCCATGGAATCCAAACCCGAAACTACTTTAAAGAGATGGCGGGCAACCTCTGCATTTTTCTTTCTGTAAAAATGCTTTCCGGCATCAATGTCGGTTTTCCGGTAGGAAAACAGATGCTCTTCAAAAACTTCTAAATTTGCTGACGGATGGTTATCTTCTGCTTCATAATAAATCTCTGTCCTGTTGCAAGTCGACAGGACAATGGCGCCAAGTATTCCTTCGCCCCGTAATAGGGAAACAAATCTTTTGATATCTTCTTCACAGAAAACAAACCGTTCTCTGACCTCTATTGGTGCTGATTTATGATTTAATCCTAATAATCCTATCATAAGGCTTAAATGTCCGTAGTAATATTTTCAGCAATATTAGATACAACATTCTGAAGAACTTCTGAAGTTAAATGGGCAGAAGGCGTGCTAAATGACAGGAGGAACCTGAGAATTGTGCTGTGCGGCGTTTTCTGGATGAAATAAAATGATGGAAATAATCGCTTCCCTGAGCTATTTATATTTAATATAAATTACTTCTCCCTCAAATTACAACTGATCCGTAAAATTAACCTTCATGCAATGCAAATCATTGTGATAGCTGTACTGAATCTTAAAATGATAGACTTCGCAAATTTTCTGTACAATGGCCAGTCCCAATCCCAGTGATTCACTCGAAGACGATGATTTTTGGAATCTCTTGAAGAGATCTTCAGGGTTGAATGTTAGGGCAGGACCAGAGTTTGAAATGATGAGGTGATGAGCAGTGAGTTCGAGTATGAGTTTTCCACCGGTAACATTATGCCGGATTGCATTCTTGATCAGATTTGAGAACAGTACCTCGGCAAGGTAATGATTCATTGTAATCAGCACATTTTCAGCATAAAAGGTGCTTAAAGATAATTCTTTTGAAAGGATCAGATCTTCCAGGATTTCCAGCTGATAATCAAAGATATCTTTTGGAGCTAGAGGTTTTGATTCGGGGAACTGCCTGTTTTCTATTTTAGCCAGCAGCAGCAAGGTGCTGTTAACGCGTGACAGGCGGTTTGATGCATCAAAGGCTTCCAGCACGGATCTTAATTGTGTTTCCTTCATGTTTCCCGATTGAAGCAGCAACTCCATTTTCGCATTGATGATGGATAATGGTGTTTGGATTTCATGGGATGCATTTTCAGCATATTCTTTCATGTTAATGTAATGAAGCTTAATTCTGTCAATCATTTGGACAAGGACCCTATTCATGTCATCGAATTCTTTGATCTCCGAGGGATTCAGAAAAAATTGCTCTTGCGAATTGATGTCGTATTGATTGATTTTTTTAATGGTAAGATAAAAATCTTTCCAGATAATGCCTGAAGCATAACGGTTTATTAAAATTATGGAAATGATGATGGCCAGGATCAGGA